>JAZBPR010000159.1:0-5800 GCA_036351735.1 Wenzhouxiangella sp.
CAACACCTGGGGTGCTTCGTGGAAGACCCGCCCGATGCCGTGGCCGCAGTATTCCCGCACTACCGAACAACGTTCGCCTTCGGCATAGGTCTGGATGGCATGCCCGATATCGCCCAGAGTCACGCCGGGCCTGACCATTTCTATGCCTGTCAGCAAGGCCTTGTGTGCCACCTCGCAGATGCGCCGGGCCTTGACCGACGGTTCGCCGACAAAAAACATCTTGCTGGTGTCGCCGTGCCATCCGTTCTGGATCACCGTCACGTCGATATTGA
This sequence comes from Wenzhouxiangella sp., assembly GCA_036351735.1. Classification (GTDB taxonomy): domain Bacteria; phylum Pseudomonadota; class Gammaproteobacteria; order Xanthomonadales; family Wenzhouxiangellaceae; genus Wenzhouxiangella. The sequence continues at coordinate 273 of JAZBPR010000159.1, forward strand.
GAATATCGCCGTCCTTCAGAACCTTGTCGCCGGGAATCCCATGACAGATGACATGGTTCACCGAAGTGCAGATCGACTTGGGAAAGCCTCTGTAGTTCAACGGCGCGGGGATCGCCTTGAGTTCATCGACGATATAAGCGTGACAGATCTGATCAAGTTCGCCGGTGGTTACGCCCGGACGGACATAATCAGCAATCATTTTCAACACGCTGGCAGCCTGATGGCCGGCCACACGCATCGCTTCTATGTCGTCTCTGGACTTGAGTTGGACTGAGGAATCCATTTCGACTGGGCTTTCGAGGGTACAAACGACCCTACATTGTAGTGCAGGGGTCGCGGCTGTGCGTCAGGGGCTTGGCTGACTTCTCGGGCGTATCCATGCCTTCTGGCACGTGTTCATGCACATGCCGTTTGGCACCATAGTCGTAAGCTTTAGCCTCTGCCAATGGGTCAAACAAGTCGTGAAAGTCCTCTTCAAAGTGATTTTGCCGGGCGCGTTGATGATCGTGCTGTCTCTGGCCGTCGTCGTCATGCTCGCGCGCAACCGGCCGGCACCGCCTGAACGCGAGCCCACGGTCACGGCCATGCTGGTTGATGTGATCAACCCCGAGAAGAGCGACGGCTTTTTCACGGTCAGCACGCAGGGAACGGTGACCCCTCAAACCGAGACCACCGTCGCGGCCGAGGTGAGCGGCCGTCTGGTTCGGGTTGCCGACAACTTCACTGCCGGAGGCTTCTTCCGGGCCGGAGAAGTCCTGGCCGAGATCGATCCCAGCGATTATCAGGCGGCAGTCCTGCAGGCGGAGGCAGAACTGGCGTCAGCACGGTCACGGCTGGCCGATGAACGAGCTCGATCAGAACAGGCCCGCAAGGACTGGCAGCGGCTGCACGGTGCAGATCGTGAGCCCGGAGAACTGGTACTTCGGCTACCCCAGGTGGCTGGCGCTGAAGCCTCGGTTCAGGCAGCAGAAGCCGCCGTCCTGCGGGCGCGGCGCAACCTTGAGCGCACACGGATTTCCCTGCCGTTTGACGGTCTGGTGCGCACCCGGCAGGCCAACCTCGGTCAGTTCGTGAACACAGGTACACCGCTGGCGGTGGTTTTCGCGGTCGGAGTGGCTGAAGTCCGCCTTCCCCTGTCCCAGCAGGATCTTGCGTTTCTCGATCTGCCCACGCCGGCCAAAAGCGTAGAGCAGGCATCTGTGCCGGTCATGCTGACCGGTCAGGTCGACGGTCAGGAAGCACAATGGGAAGCCCGAATCGTCAGGACCGAGGGCGTGGTCGACCGCGCGACCCGTCTGGTCCATGCAGTGGCCGAGATTCCGGATCCTTACGGCCTGATCGAACTGAACCGCGAAGTTCCGCTGCCCATGGGAACGTTTGTGGACGCCGAAATTCAGGGCCGCACGTCTGCCGGCCTGATTCGCCTCCCCCGCGCCGCGCTTCGTAACGGTGATACGGTTTATCTGGCCGATGCCGACAACGAGTTGGAAGTGCGCTCGGTCCAGGTTCTGCGAACCACCCCGGAGCGCGCGTATGTGCTTAATTCGCTCACACCGGAGGATCGAGTGATCACCACCGCGATTCAGGCGCCAATCCCGGGACTCCCGGTCCAGGTCAGAGGCGAAGCACCGATTGCAGAGGAAGAGGCGCCTGAGGTGGATTCGACTAGCACGCTCAGCCAAGGCGGTGATACCCCATGAACGAGCAGCGCAACTGGTACGGCCACATCATCGCGTGGTTCGCGCACAACCCCGTCGCCGCCAATCTGCTCATGATCTGCCTGCTGGCCGGCGGCATTTATTCGACCATCACCATCAGCAAGGAAATTACCCCGCGCATCGAGACCAACTACGTCACGGTGACCGTGCCCTACCGCGGGGGCACACCGCGCGATGTTGAGCAAGGCGTGCTGATCAAAGTCGAGGAGGCCATTCAGGATCTGGACGGCATCCGGGAAATCATCGCGACGGCCCGCGAAGGCGCGGGCACCATCACGGTTGAAGTGGAAGCCGGATACGACGTGCTCGAGGTGCTCGACACCATCAAGGGCCGGGTTGACGCCGTCGCCACCTTCCCGGCCGAGACCGAACGTCCTCGCTATCAACGCGCCACCTGGTCGCAGAACGTCATCTGGGTGTCGGTCTACGGCTCGGTGCCCGAGCGGACGCTCAAGGAAGCCGCGCGCCAGATGCGCGACGAGATCACGGCCCTGCCATCAATCACGCGGGCTGAACTGACCGGCGCCAGACCGTATGAAATCGGCATTGAAGTGCGTGAAGAAACCCTGCGTGAATACAACCTGACGCTGGGTGAGGTCGCACAAGCCATCCGACGCTCGTCCCTGGATCTGCCCGGCGGACGGATTCAGACCTCGGGCGGAGACATTCTGGTCCGCACCGTCGGCCAGGCCTACGTCGGGGCTGACTTTGAGGATATCGTGGTTCGCACCAATCCCGACGGCAGCCGGGTGCTGGTGCGAGATATCGCCGAAATTGACGATGGCTTTATCGAACGCGACTTCTACTCCCGCCACAATGGCGAACCGGCCATTGCGATCCGCATCCTGAGTGTCGGGGATCAGGACGCACTGGCTGTAGCCAGTGAAGTCAGGGACTACATCGACAAGACCAAAACCAACCTGCCCGAAGGAATCAGCATCGATTACTGGGCAGACATCTCCTACCTTTTGCGGGGCCGCATTTCGATGATGGCGGAAAACATCGCGGCCGGAGCGCTGCTGGTCTTCCTGATTCTGGCGCTGTTTCTGCGCGTGAAGCTCGCATTCTGGGTGATGGTCGGACTGCTTGTCGCATTCCTGGGCGCGATGTGGGCACTTCCCTTGGCGGGCGTGACCATCAACATGATCAGCCTGTTCGGCTTCCTGCTGGTGCTGGGGATCGTGGTGGACGATGCGATCGTGATGGGTGAGTCGGCCTACACCGAGATTCGGGCGAAAGGGCACTCGGCTGACAACGTGGTCAACGGAGTTTACAAGGTCGCAGTACCGGCCACCTTTGGGGTTCTCACGACGATTGCCGCGTTTGCCCCCATCCTGATGGTGTCCGGGATTCAGGGACAGTTTTTTGCGCCGATTGGTTGGGCAGTGGTGCTTTGCCTGCTGTTCTCGCTGGTGGAGTCCAAACTGATTCTTCCGGCCCATCTGGCCCATATGAAGGTCAAGAAATACGAGGCTGACACGCCGAACCGTTTCATTCGATTCCAGCGTGGCTTCTCCGACGGCCTGTATCGCCTGGTCGACAACATTTACCTGCCCTCGCTGCGCGTTCTTCTGCGCAATCGTTATCTGGCGCTAGCGGGCTTTATCTCGATCCTGATTCTCTCCCTAGGCCTGATCATCGGCGGCCTGGTCAGAGTCGTGTTCTTTCCCGACCTGGCCAGCGACTTCATGCAGGTTGATCTGGAGATGAACGAAGGCACACCGGCCGAGTCCACTCACGCCAATCTCGACTATCTGGCCCAGGCGCTTTCGGCGGCCGATGCCAGAATTCAGTCCGAGCAGGCCTTCTCCGAATCGGTGGTTCGGACGGTATTTTCCTGGTCAAGCTCCGACACCAGCGGCGGAATGCTGGTCGAACTGTCGAGAAACGAGGAAAACCGGGTCAGCACGCGCGAACTGGAGCGGGTGTGGCGCGAAGAGGCTGGGGAAATCCCCGGCGTGCGCGCGCTTCGTATTGGCGGTGCCGGCGGGCCCGGTGGTGATGGTCCGGATCTGAGCTTCCAACTGGTCGGCAGTGATTTGGCCCAGCTCGAGCAGGCGGCGGCAGATCTGGAAGCCCAGATTCGAAGTTATACCGGCACCTTCGACATTCGTAACTCATTCGACGGCGGCACGCGCGAACTTCAGCTTGAAATCCTGCCGGAGGCCGAATCACTGGGCTTGAGCCAGCAGGATCTGGCCCGCCAGGTTCGTCAGGCCTTCTTTGGCGAGGAAGTTCAGCGCATTCAGCGCGGTCAGGACGATGTCCGGGTCATGGTTCGATATCCTCAGGAACAGCGCTCCTCCGAGGGCTATCTGGAGAACATGCGCCTCCGCACACCGGGTGGTGAAGCGGTGCCATTCAGTTCGGTGGCGGACGTGACCGTCGGCTCCAGCCCGTCTGTCATCCGGCGATACGACCGGGAGCGCTCGATCAGTGTTTCAGCACGGGTTGACAAGGAACTGGCCGAGCCGGGCCGGATCTCCAGCGATTTGCGCGAGGTCCATCTGCCTCGAATCCTGTCCGGCTATCCGGACGTTCGTTACCGGCTGTCAGGCTCGACCCGCAGCCAGCAGGAAGTCCAACAAGATCTGCTCTGGGGCACGGCTTTCGCGTTGTTCCTGATCTACGCCTTGATTGCTGTGCCGCTCAAGTCCTACCTGCAGCCGCTGTTGATCATGTCGGTGATCCCTTTCGGCATGATCGGGGCCTTGTTTGGTCACTGGGTCATGGGCATGCCGATTTCCATGCTCAGCGTGTTCGGAATCATCGCGCTGTCCGGCGTGGTGGTCAACGACAGCCTGATTCTGGTGGATTTCGTCAACCGTCACCGCCGGGCTGGCGAAAGCCGGATTGATGCCGCTCTCAAAGCCACCCGCGCGCGATTCCGCGCCATCATCCTGACCTCGATGACCACGTTCCTCGGTCTGGCGCCGATCGTATTTTTCGAAACCAGCCTGCAAGCCCAGTTGGTGATTCCCATGGCGACCTCGCTGGCTTTTGGCATTCTGTTCGCCACCGTTATTACCTTAGGGCTCATTCCCATTCTCTACCTGATCGGAGACGACCTGGTCCAGCTGCTGCAGCGCATCACGGGGCGGGAGCGCCACGGCATGATCGCTGATGCAGCCAGCTGACCAAACCGCCGCCTCGCAAGCCCCTAAAATAAGGGAATGACGGACAAGGATTCCCTGCAGGGCAAAAAGGTATCGCTGGTTCTAGGCTCCGGTGGGGCCCGGGGCCTGGCTCATATCGGCGTTATCCGAACGCTGGAGGCTCAGGGCGCCCAGATCGAGGCCATCGCTGGCAGCTCGATGGGTGCCCTGGTGGGCGGCATCCATGCCGCCGGCCGGCTAAAGGCTTACGAGGATTGGGTGTGCGGGCTGGAGCTGTCCGACGTATTGTCGTTGGTCGACTGGACCTTCTCAGGCGGCGGGCTGATCAAGGGGCGGCGGATCATTAACAAACTGGAAGAACTGGTCGGTGACCTGGACATCCGTGACCTGAAAATGGACTTCACGGCCGTGGCTGTGGATATCGATCAGGGCCGTGAAGTCTGGCTGGACCGGGGCCCGCTGTTCGATGCCATTCGGGCCTCCATCGCCATACCCGGTGTTTTTACGCCGCATCGCTACAAGAGCCGCACCTTTGTTGACGGAGGATTGCTCAACCCCATCCCCGTCGCACCGACGCTGCGATGCATGACCGACCTGACGGTCGTTGTGGATGTCAACGGTCCTGCCGCTGAGGAGCAGAGCAAAGATGCGGCCAAAGAGAAGAAAGATGCCGGCGAAAACGGTGTCTGGGACA
>JAZBPR010000160.1:0-5650 GCA_036351735.1 Wenzhouxiangella sp.
ATAGCGATCATTGCGCTGGTTGCCAATATGGCGCTGAACATTGCATTCATGCTGACTCTGGTTGCCTACTTGGCCGGCGGTGATTTCTCGCGAGGCCTGTTTGCAACGCTGGCCGCTCATCCGGGTGCCCATGTTGCCCTGGCGCTGGCCTCCAGCACTTCTGCCTGGATCAACGCGGCCTTGCTTTGGCGCCATCTGGACAAGCCGGGTCTTCGCCCGCGCACGCCCTGGTTTGATTTGGCCAGGGTGTTGCCGGCCTGCGGGGTCATGGTGCTGGTGGTCTACTGGTTCATGCCCGAGCCAGCGTTGCTGGCGGCTGAAAGTCCTGCCGGACGGGCCGTCGATTTGCTACTTCTTGTGCTGCTGGGAGCCGTGGCCTATGGAGCCACTCTGCTGGCGTCCGGCATGCGTCCCACGAAGCTGGCCCGCCCGGCTGATTGATCGTCCGGCGGATCCATGTGCCTTGACGAATCAGGCCGCTATGCATGGCGGATCGCGGCGCTGCGGAGCGTTCCCACAGACATTGAAACGGGTAGAATGCCGCCTCTGTGATGGACCTGATTCGAACCCCAGACCCCCGCCGCCCGTCGGAGACTCCGGTCGCGCTGACGATTGGCAATTTCGACGGAGTGCATCTGGGGCACCAAGCCCTGATAAGGGCTGTGGTCGAGAATGGCCGGGGCCTGATACCGGCGTTGATGTGTTTTGAACCGTTGCCTGCCACCGTGTTTCGGCCGGATCAACCCGTGGCCAGGTTGATGGGTGTGCGGGATCGGGTCACGGTTTGTCAGCAACTCGGGATTGAGCGATTGTTCATGCCGCGGTTTAATCGTCAGTTCGCTGCGATGTCGCCAGAGCAATTCGTGAAGGATCTGGTCGTGGATGCGGTCGGGGCCAGGCATATCGTTGTTGGCGCTGATTTCCGCTTCGGCGCCAAGGCTGCTGGCGATGTTCTGGCTTTGGAACGCTTGGGTCGGCAGCAGGGTTTCAGCGTCGAGGTGGTCGATTCGGTCTGTCAGGATGCCGACAAGATCTCGTCCAGTGCGATTCGCAAGTATCTGGCCCGCGGGGAGTTAAAAAGAACGGCCGCCGCACTGGGCAGGCCTTACGCGCTGTGCGGTCGTGTTCAGCATGGTCAGGCACTGGGGCGAACGCTGGGTTTTCCAACGGTCAACCTTAGACCGCCGGTGCCGCCGGCTTTGCACGGTGTGTTTGCCGTTCGCGTCAGCGGAGCGGGGCTGAGTCAGTATCCGGGCGTTGCAAACATCGGTTGCCGCCCGACCGTCAAAGGGTCATCGTGGCTGCTGGAGGCCCACTTGTTCGATTACGATGGCGATCTGTACGGAAAGCACCTTTCGGTGGAGTTCGTGCATAGACTCCGTGGAGAGGAACGCTTTTCGAGTTTGGATGCGATGACAAGGCAGATGAGGCGTGATGCCGCGCTGGCCCGGCAGCTGCTTGCCGATACTTCGATGGCATCCTGAGCACACAAAACTATTCAGGCCCAAGCAATGGACTACAAAGACACGATCAATCTGCCGCAGACGGCTTTCGCGATGAAGGCATCGTTGGCGACTCGTGAACCGCAGATGCTCAAACGCTGGCAGGAGCAGGATTTGTACGGCCAGATTCAAGATGCAACCCTTGATCGGCCTGCTTTTGTGCTGCACGACGGACCTCCCTACGCCAACGGCGATATCCATATCGGTCATGCGGTCAACAAGATTCTGAAAGACATCGTGGTGCGATCGGCCCTGCTGTCGGGCTATCGCGCGCCCTATGTGCCCGGCTGGGACTGCCATGGTCTGCCGATTGAGCTGCAGGTCGAAAAGAAAGTCGGAAAGGTCGGTGTCAAGGTTGACGCGGAGACATTCCGGCAGAAATGCCGGGAATACGCCGATCGTCAGATCGAGAACCAGTCCCGGGATTTTCAGCGCCTCGGTGGTCTGGGTGACTGGGCCAACCGCTACGCCACACGCGATTTCAGCTACGAGGCCAACATGCTCCGCGCGCTGGCCAGAATGGTCGAGCGCGGTCATCTCAAGCGCGGGGTCAAACCGGTCCACTGGTGTTTCGACTGCGGCTCGGCTCTGGCCGAGGCCGAGATTGAGTATCAAGACAAGGTTTCCACCGCGATTGATGTTTTGTTTCCCGCTGTCGATTTCAGTGCGCTGGCGGGTGCTTTCGGCGTCCAGGGCCTGACGGCCGGCGCCGGGGTGGTGATCTGGACGACCACTCCCTGGACCATTCCCGCCAACCGGGCTGTGTGTCTGAATGCCGAGCTGACCTATCAATTGATTCGCGCCCAGCAGGGCAGCCGGCAGCTTGAGCTTGTGGTCGCCGCCGAACTGCGGGACGCGGTGGCCAGTCGGTTGGGTCTGGACAAGGTCGAAGTGCTGGGCAGCGCACCGGGGGCGGCGCTGGAGGGAGTCTTGCTTAAGCACCCCTACAATGGCCTCCAGGTGCCGGTGATTCTGGGCGAGCACGTGACCACCGAAACGGGTACAGGCGCCGTGCATACAGCCCCGGGCCATGGTCAGGAAGACTTCGATGTGGGTCAGCGATACGGTATTGAGGTCTTCAACCCGGTCGACGCCCGTGGGGTGTTTGTCGAGGGCACGCCCGTGGTCGAAGGCCAGTTTGTCTGGGCGGCCAACGATGTTTTGACTGAGCACCTGCGGGCCAACGGGAGTCTGCTGACCGCCGAAAAGTTCGAGCATAGCTATCCGCATTGCTGGCGCCACAAGACCCCGACCGCGTTCCGCACCACGCCTCAGTGGTTTATTTCCATGGATCAGGCGGGCCTGCGCGAGGCCGCGCTGGCAGAAATTGATCAGGTTCGCTGGGTCCCGGACTGGGGGAAGGCGAGAATCCGCGGCATGGTCGAAACCCGACCTGACTGGTGCATCTCGCGGCAGCGGACCTGGGGCGTGCCGCTGGGCTTGCTGATCGACCGCGAAACTCAAAATCCCCATCCGGAAACCCCGCGACTGCTAGAGAAACTGGCTGGCATCGTGGAGACCGAAGGTGTGGATGTCTGGTATCAGGCCGGTATCATTGAGCGTCTGGGCGCTGACCCTGATCAGTATGAACCGGTTAGCGACATTCTTGACGTGTGGTTTGATTCGGGCGTCACTCACCATTGCGTCTTGGATCAGTACGATCAACTCAGCCGGCCGGCCGATCTTTATCTGGAAGGTTCGGATCAGCACAGGGGCTGGTTCCAGTCGTCGTTGCTGACCTCGGTGGCGATGCATGGAGCCGCGCCGTACAAGCAGGTTCTGACCCACGGTTTTACGGTCGATGCTGAAGGCCGCAAGATGTCGAAGTCACAGGGCAACGTGATCGCACCGCAGCAGGTCATGAACACACTGGGGGCCGATATCCTGAGGCTGTGGGTTGCGGCGGCCGACTATCGGCAGGAGATGTCGGTTTCAGACGAGATTCTTAAGCGTGTTGCCGATGCTTATCGGCGGATCCGTAATACCGCGCGTTTTCTCCTTGGCAATCTGGATGGATTTGATCCGGCCACCGATGCAGTGGCTGATGAGGATCTGCTGCCGCTGGATCGTTATGCGGTGGATCTGGCGGCCCAGCTGCAGACCGAGATTCAATCTGCCTACGCTGACTATCGGTTCTTCACGATCTATCAGCGCCTGCATCACTTTTGCAGCGTCGATATGGGCGCGTTCTATCTCGACGTGATCAAGGACCGGCTTTACACCTTGCCAGTGACTCATCCGGCACGTCGGTCGGCGCAGACTGCAATGCAGCACGTGCTGGAGGCGCTGGTCCGCTGGCTGGCGCCGATGTGCTGCTTCACCGCCGAGGAAATCTGGGCCGAGATGAAGGGCAAACGCGAGTCTTCGGTCATGCTGGCCACTTGGTACGAGCAGCTTTCAGTCATCCCCGCTGACGATCGTGCATTCTGGACTCGCCTAAGGTCGGTGCGTGAGGTTGTTGGTCCAACGCTGGAAGCCTTGAGGCGCTCCAAGGAAATCGGGTCTTCGCTGGCCGCCGAAATCACGCTGGAGGCCAACGGCCAGCTGGCTGCGGATCTGGCGAGGATTGGGGATGAACTTCGGTTCTTCTTTATCTCCTCGGATGTCGTTCTGGGCTCAGCCGGGCCGGACGCGACCGAGGCCTCCATCGAAGGTCACACGCTCAAGTTCTCTGTGCGTGCGACAGAGCACGGAAAGTGCGTGCGCTGCTGGCATCACCGAGACAGCGTTGGAAAGAACGCGGATCATCCCGAGCTTTGCAGTCGCTGTGTGGGCAACATCGGAGATCGACCTGAGCAGAGGGTCTGGGCTTGAGTGCTGGGCCGACCATGTCCTGGTCCCGTTTTCTGGCCTGGATCGGCCTGGCTGTCGTTCTGGTGGTCTTGGATTTGTGGACCAAGCATCTGGCGACTCAGAATCTTGAGCTTTATCGCCCCAGAGCCATCACCGGCTGGCTCAATTTGACACTGGCCCACAACGATGGTGCGGCGTTTAGTCTGCTGGCCGGTGCAGGTGGCTGGCAGCGCTGGTTTTTCACGACGGTGGCGGTTGTTGTAAGTGTCGTGTTGATGACCTGGCTGAAACGCTTACCCAACGGCGCCCGGCTGCTGCCGGTATCGCTGATGATGGTGCTCGGTGGTGCGATTGGCAATATGGTCGACCGCGTGCGCCTGGGCTACGTCGTTGATTTTATTGATGTGCACTATCAGGGATGGCACTGGCCCGCCTTCAATGTGGCCGACAGTGTGATCGTGGTGGGTGTCATACTACTTTTGATTGAGGGGTTTATTCCGCGTCGCTCGCAAATGCACGCCGCCCCTTGAAAAAAAGCGGCACCCTGAAAGGTGCCGCTCTGATCGAAAGAAGATCTAGTTGCCTATTCTTCGCCCATCGCGAAGCCAAGCAGGTGGAGCAGGCTTGAGAACAGGTTGTAAATGGAGACGAAGAGCGTCACCGTCGCCATGATGTAGTTCCGTTCTCCGCCGCGCACGATTTGCTGGGTCTGGAAAAGAATCAGTCCGCACATCAGGATCGCGAACATGGCTAAAACGGCCAGGCCCAAGCTGCTCATCTCGAAGAAAATGGCGCCAAGCCCGGCGAGGAATGCCACCAGAATGCCTACAAACAGGAAGGGGCCTAGGAAGCTGAAGTCCCGCTTGGTGGTCACGGCAAAGGCCGACAAGCCCACAAAGGCGATTGCGGTGGCGCCGAATGCGCCAATCACCAGCTCATGGCCGTTGCTGAAGACCGTCAGGTAGCTGTTGACGATCGGCCCAAAGGTCAATCCCATGAACCCAGTCAGAGCGAATACGCTCAGAAGGCCCCACGCGGAGTTCCGAAGCGCCATGGTCAGGAAGAGCAGGCCAAAATAGCCGCCCAGGCTGACTAGAAGGCCTGGATGCGGCCAGTTGTTCGCCATGGCCAAGTAGGCCATCGCCGCGCTGAAAAGCAGCGTCATGGAAAGAAGGTTCCAGGTATTTCGCAAGACCTTGCGCGCACCTTCGTCGATGGTCGCGTCGGTCCGGCTAGGAGCATACACAGATTGCAGTCGATCGTTCATTGTCGGTCAACAGTCCTTTGTGAATCAGTGGTTGAGTGTGCAGGCGAGGCATTCAACACAATGTCGATACCGCTATTCCCGCCACGGA
>JAZBPR010000161.1:0-4540 GCA_036351735.1 Wenzhouxiangella sp.
CTATGGCAACACTACCCTGTCGTCGAGCGACGGCCAGACCTGGAGCCTCGGCGGTTGCAGCTAGTGTACTGTCTCACTGACAGACAGCCCCGCCACCTCTGCAGCGGGGCTGTCTTCAAGCTATTGACCAGGCAATTGTTTGGAACGCATTCAGCCGCGCTGCGACTGACTCAGGCAGCCTGTTTCTGCTCGAACCAGTCTTCCGTGCCACCCTCATAATCGAACACCTGGCTAAATCCATCGTCTTCGAGTTTGCGTGCAGCCCTGGGTGAGGCGTCGCAATCGAAGTTGGCGCAGTAAACCACGATCTTGCGGTCCTTGCCGCCAGCAACGTCTTCGACGCGCTGTGCAAAGTCATCGCTACCCACCGGGATATTGATCGAAGTGCGAATATGTCGTTCTTCGAACGCTTCGCGTGGAAGCACATTGACAAGCACGAAATCCTCGTGACGCGTTTCGTTCATCTGCTTCAATTCGTCGCGTGAAATCGGTTTCATGGAAACTCCTTTCTCGTTCAGGATTGATAACGTCTTTGCGTTTCTGCTTAACTCCGTCTTGAAACAGACGGTTCATTCGTTGTGACTCTACTCACCAGCCCGAGTTCCACCCGATCCAATTCAGCAAGACTGTGAAAGACGCTCGTATCTTTGCTACGGTGAACTTGTAGTTGCTGGATCCCGATCAGGCAGTGATTCAGTCGAGTCATTGACAACAGGTTGACGAGCCTGAAGAAACGGTTACACGGAGGCATACAGATTCTGCTCGCACCCGAAAGTTGGAGTTTTCTCCAGAGTCTGCTGGTGTTTGCCGTATGCACTGCGGTCATCGGCATTTGTGGCACCTGGATCACCGGCGTGGTAGATCAGCTCGCTGATCGAACGGGCCTCGGTGAAGCTGTTTCCGGTGCCGTGTTGCTGGGCGCGGCAACATCCCTGTCCGGCATCGTGGTTTCCGTGACCGCCGCGCGCAATGGCCTGCCACAGATGGCGCTGGGTAATGCTCTGGGTGGTATCGCAGCTCAGACCGCGTTTCTCGTTGTCGCCGATGCCGTGTACCGCAAGGCCAACCTCGAACACGCAGCGGCCTCCGCCGCAAATCTGATGCAGAACGCGCTGCTGATCGCGCTCCTCGCCCTGATCCTGCTGGGGCCCACGCTGCCCGACTTCACTGTGTGGGGCATTCATCCCCTGACACCATTGCTGTTCATCGTTTACGTCTATGGCATCAAGATCATCGGAGATGTGCACAACAGGCCGATGTGGATCCCGAGGCAGACACCGGAGACTCGACCTGACAAGCCTGAAGATCTGGACGATGTGCCCGGCTTCAGTGTTCTCGTACCGCGCTTTCTGGTTCTGATGCTGGCCCTTGGATTTGCTGGATGGACGATGGAGATGGCAGCGTCCAATATCGCCCAACAGTCCTGGCTCAGCGAGACCGCCGTGGGCCTGCTGTTCACCGCAACCGCAACCTCCCTGCCGGAGCTCGTCACCTCGATCGCTGCGGTTCGTCGTGGTGCGCTGACGCTGGCAGTGGGCGGCATCATCGGCGGCAATGCCTTCGATACGCTGTTGACCGCCGCATCCGATGTTGCCTATCGGCAGGGCTCGCTCTATCACGTGATGCCAGAGTCGGTGAAAGTCTGGACTACCCTGACCATCCTGATGTCGGCCGTGCTCCTGCTGGGCCTGATTCGTCGAGAAAAGCGTGGCCCCGGTCTTATCGGGGTTGAAAGCGTGGTGCTTCTGGTGCTCTATGCAAGCGGTGTTGCCCTTGTGCTGGTGCGTGGCTGATTGGGTTGATCCTGCGAAACCAGTCAAGCGGGCGGCGTGATAGGAGAGCGTTGGCATCTATCCGAGGACAGGTAGCGTTTGCCGTCACTTTCCCAATGGCTGGCGAACTCGGAACAAGGCATTTGATAGGCTTGGGATGAACTCAGAGAAAGAGCGTTAGGGATGAGTTATCGACTGCAACAATACGAACCCTTGGAGGAAGGCGTGCGCCGAATCGCAGAGGAACAGATCGACAAGGCGCTGGCAGAAATCGATGACAGCAAGCTCGGTCGCCACGACACCGTTCACCAGGTGCGCAAGCGCTGCAAGAAGCTGCGCGCACTCGCGAGACTGGTCAGGCCGGCGCTCCCGGCATACCAGCGCATCAACACCCTTTACCGCGATGCAGCGCGCGATCTGTCGTCTATTCGGGACGCCCACGCAGTGATCGAGACATTCGACGATCTTCTCGATCACTTCGACGGGGCGATTGATCCAGACGCCTTTGAGCCCATCCGGAACCATCTGGTGGCGCGACGAGATGAGGCCAATGCCGAAGTCGAGGCGATCGACCGCCGTATCGCCCGACTCCGAGACACGATGAGCAGCAGCCGGAAGAACATCGAGTCCTGGTCACTCGAGGATGAAGGCAGTGCAGTCTTGGGTGTTGGCGTGAAGAAGACCTATCGACGTGCCAACAAGGCACGGGCTAAAGCCACGGACACACGGACCACCGCAGCCTTTCATGAATGGCGCAAGCGCATCAAATATCACTGGTACCATGCGCGGCTGCTGCAATCCTGCTGGCCGAAGCTTATCGAGCCATGGGCCAGTGAAACTCACCGACTCTCGAACCTGCTTGGCGATGAGCACGATCTGGCCGTCCTGCACGCGATGCTTTTCAAGGATCCAGACCGCTTTGCCGACCGAAAGACGCTGCAGGCATTCTTCGGACTGATCGAACGACGCCGTGCCCAGCTCCGGGTCAACGCATTCGGCCTTGGCAAACTGCTGCAGTTCGAAAAGCCGAAACATCTGGGCAATCGGGTATGCACCTACTTCGATGCCCTGCAGGCAAACAACAACGCCCTTGAGGCCCCGGCGCCTCGGGACGTTGGTGAGTGACTACGAACCGAGTGCCTCTGAATCAGTTGCCATGGTCGCGGCAATCTGACGTTCTTCGAAAGGAGCCCTAGCGCTAGCTTGGCTTGTCACGCAGCGCCTTGCCGGTCGTGTTCGGGCTGTAGGTGCCTTCCTTTTTCGCGGCCTTGTCGGCGCGCTTTTCCTTCAGCGATTTGGCGGGCTTCTTCTTGCCTTCGCGACTCTGGGTATCTCTGCCCTTGCTCATGACCGTCTCCACGCGGCGCTCCGCTCGGAATGAACGGCCTGTGCGCCTGCAGGACTTGGACCCCCGGAACGAGGAATGATTCGATCGTCGGCCATCGTCCGTGGCGGATCGCCCCGCGGTAGGGAACGAATTCCGCGGTTATCAGTGCCAGCTATCAGTGCCAGCCGGCCCGTCATGACCGTGCACCGTGAGCCCGGGCCTTGGAAATTCTGCCTCGAGAATCATCGGCTCTCCAATCCAGACGAACCATCGCTTTTGCCTTTCTCCACGCGAATTCGTTAAGGTAACCAGGGAATTCATCATCGGAAAGTCACCCATGCACAACCGTTTCGCATTCTCCGCGCTGCTTGGCATCCTGCTCGCCTGCACCGTTCAGGCCCAGAACAGCAGGCCATTTTCGATCGAGCCCATCAGCTCGTTCGACGAACCCTGGGCACTCACCTTCCTGCCTGACGGCCGGATGCTGGTGACCGAAAAGAAGGGTAATCTGCGGGTGGTAAGCCAGGCCGGTGAGCAATCGAGCCCGGTCGAAGGCCTGCCGGACGTCGATTATCGCGGCCAGGGTGGATTGGGCGATGTGATTCTCCACCCGGACTACCCCGACAACGGGATCATCTATCTGAGCTACGCCGAAGCGGGCGTCGGGGATACGCGAGGTGCCGCGATCATGCGCGCCGTCCTCGAGCTCGGTGAACGGGGCGGCCGGCTGTCCGACACGGAGGTGATCTGGCGTCAGTATCCGAAGGTTCTCGACGACGGTCACTACGGCCATCGCCTCGCTTTCGATGACGAAGGCTATCTCTGGGTCTCTTCCGGAGACCGACAGAAGTTCACGCCAGCCCAGGACATGCAGAGCAACATGGGCAAAATCCTGCGGCTCGAGGAAGACGGTTCGATTCCGGCGGACAATCCCTTCGTCAACTACATCGACGAGGAACCCCTGGTCGATGGGGTCGGCCCCTACGGCGAAATCTGGACCCTGGGCCACCGCAACCCTCTGGGGATGGCCTTCGATGACGAGGGGCAGCTCTGGGTGATCGAGATGGGCCCGGCGGGCGGTGACGAATTGAACCGCATCGTGCGGGGCGCCAACTACGGCTACCCGGTGGTCTCCAACGGCGATCATTACGACGGGCGCAGTATGCCCGATCACGACACCCGGCCCGAGTTCACCGCACCTGTGATCACCTGGACGCCGGTCATCTCGCCGGGCGATCTCATGATCTATCGTGGTGAGCGCTTCGAGGACTGGCGCGGGGATGCCTTTGCAGCCGGTCTCTCATCACAGGCGATTGTGCGTATCGGCTTCGATGGCAATGATGCCTCCGAGCTCGAGCGCTACGACATGGGCGCACGAATCCGCAGCATCGAAGAGGCGCCGGACGGCAGCGTCTGGGTGCTCGAAGACGAGCGCGGTGAC
>JAZBPR010000162.1:0-4233 GCA_036351735.1 Wenzhouxiangella sp.
AGGCTGGTCGCTGGCAGAGTTGGCACATTCAGGTTGGTATTCAGCGTTGGGGCAAGGAACAGTTCATCCTGCGTTGCCCGGCCAAACGCGACCTGACCGGCCACGTTCCAGTTACGCGTGAGACGCCAAGACCCGGTCAGGACAAACTGATGAAATTCGTTGTCGGGCGCGAGACTGAGCTCACCCCGTGACCCACCGTTGAAAGCGGGAAACGGATTGTCCCAGCGAACGGAGGCATTACTGGTTTCAAACAACGACACCTGATAGGCGCCCTCAATCTGCCAGCCGGGCCGGACATAGCCGATGGCAGCTTCAACCAGCGTAGTCTCCTGATCCAGCGGAGCCACCAGTTCAGTGCCGGTAAACAGGAAACTGGCACCCTTGACGAAATTGCCCTCTCGCCGCGTCTGCTCGAAGTCCACCCGAGTCCGCCACGGTGATGGCCGGGTCAGGGCCGCGCTCAAGCCGACAGTTTCACGCTGATGACCGATACGAATGTCGCGCAGGTTGGGAACCAGCAGGCTCATATCGCTGGTATTGCCAGTCACCCACCCAGAAGGAAGAGTCTGAGAGGCAGTGCCGGCACCGTTCAGATAGGTGCGGGCATCATCAGACCAGACCCACGGAATCTCCGCATAATCCAGACCCAGCCGAAAACTGCCCTGACGCCCGCCTTCAAGGATCAATTCACGGCTATCGAGACCGAGCCGGTCGCCATAGACAAGAAAATAGCCACCGTCCTCGTTCCGGTACCAGAGGTCACCATCTAGCGCGACGAAGGCACCTTCTTCTTCCAAGCCCCCGAAGTTGCCAAAATCCGGGTTGTCATCAGTGACGTAACCCGGGCCCGCTGCAACGCTGCCATTCAATCCATCGCTGAATGGGCACAGTTCGCAGACCCACTGACTGGTATCAGGCTTGGTGGGTGTTTCTGCAAGCGCGGCTGCGACCGGTGTCAGGGCCAGCAAAACTGATAGTGAGATTGTCTTTTGCATATTCATCCTCTCCACCTAGCGAGCCAGCGCCCGGCCTGCGGGATGGTTGGAACCATGAACCTGGGTGTGGCAGTTCATGCAGCTATCGAGCAACAACAGGTTGGACGGGTTGTTGCCCGGCAAACCATCGGCTGTGATGCCAATGCCGACGTGGCTGTCGCGGCTGTGGCAGGACTGGCAGAGCAAAGGCGCACGCTGGGTCAGCATGCCAGGATTATTCGAGCCATGCGGCTGGTGGCAGGTCGTGCAGTCTTCGGCCACCGGTGCGTGTTCCCAGAGGTGCGGGCCACGCTTGTCGGCGTGACAGGTGTAGCAGTTCTGATTGATATTCAGATCGGTCAGCATCGCTTCATTCGGCGAGCCGTGCGGAGCATGGCAGTCACTACAGGCCATTTCACCATGCCGCATCGGGTGGGAATAGGCGTACTGGGTCTGGGCCCGCTGGCTGATATGACAGTCGGAACACACCGCGTTCTGGGTTTCGGCCAGACTCATCGGGTCGCGGCGCTCGTGCGAATTGTGGCAGTCGGCGCAGCCCACTTCATAGCGCTGATGCGCACCACCGTCCCAGAATTTTTCTCCCTGGTCCAGATGGCAGGCGGTACACATATCGTTTTGTTGATCCAGAGACCAGTAGGCGTTGGGTCCGTAGGCCGGCATAGGCGGCCGCTCAAGGCCGGCAACGATAGGCCCGACGTGATCACCGCCGGGGCCGTGGCAGGCCTCGCACTGCAGCTGGCCTTCACCAAAGGGGGAACGGTCGTCGGCTCGGACGGCGTGGGGACCTTCGAACAAGTCCATCAGATGCGCTGAGTCCGCCCCTGAATGGCACCACATGCACTGCTGCGCGCCGTACTTGGAGTACTCAGGCATCTCGCCTTCTTCAGCGACCAACGCGGTGGAAAGCGCTGTAAGCATGAGCGCGGCCAGGGCGTTCAGAATCAGTCTGCTAGTCCTCAATCTCCGTCTCCCGTATTCATCAAAGGCAGAAGCCTTAAACGTTGCCGGCCCGCCGCGCCTTGAGCGCCGGCGGGCCGGTCATTCTCTCTGAAAACGACGGGTGCGATAGTCCGCACCCGTCTATCGGTAGTGCGATTAGTCGTTCAAGCCGTGAGCTGAATCAACATCGGCGAACGCACCCTGGCCGTGACAGAACACACAGTTCTCTGGGCCAGCGTTGTTCAAACGCTCCTGGGTATCCGGATCACCAAACGGATCCGGGTTGTCCAGGAAGGAGTTACCGAACGAGATCCCGCTCTCACCCCGGACCGACATGTGCTCGATGGCGATGTCAGAGTCGTGGCAAGCGACACAGGCCGCCGCCTGCGGGCTGAACTTGTTGTCGTCATTCCAGTTGGTCGCAACTTCCGTGCTCGGTGCATAAGCGCTCGCTCCGAAGCGGCTGCCATCGACAACGGTAGCACCGGTGTTGACCGTGGTACCCAGCGCGCCTTCGGGTGCACCGTAGTACGTGCCCTCAACGTGGCAAGCCAAGCAGTCACCCTGACGGCCAGGATAGGTCAAGTCGCCGTAGGAATGAGCCGTCCCACCGAAGCCATACGCCGTGTACTCGGTTTCGCGAACGTCCGGCGAGTGGATTGCGTGAATCATGTAGGCGTAGCTCACAGAGGCTTCTTCCAGACCATCGACCGTCGCTTCGCTAAAGCCGTTGGCCACGCCATCAGGATCGATGGGGCGACGGAACAGGTCGGTCGAGTTCGGGTTATGGCAGGAAGCGCAAGCCTCGTTGTTGTCAGAACGGTTGCCGCCATGGAAGGCCAGTCCGTCGTTGACGTTATGGCAGTCCTGACACTTCTCAAGACTGACGACCACGCGACGGGCCATCGGCTCTGCGTCGTTGATCGCAAACGGCACCAGCGCGCTGGTCACCGGGAAGCTGTCATCGAACACACCAACCACACCACTGAAGTCGCCGCCCGGATGGCCTTCGACCAGCACGGAGCCTGAACCCAACGGGGGGGTGGTGCTCGGGATCACGACCGGCGGGTTGAGCATGCCGGTATCCAGCGTGTAGGTCCCATCACCGTTGTCCATGACGCCCGTCGGCAGTTCTGTTCCGCTGCCCGGAATGACCGAGATACGGCGAGACTGGGCGGCCGGACGACCGGTCACATCGGTGCCGTCATCATTGGCAACGTTTGTGAAATCGCTGTTCGGCCACATCAACGAGACATAGACACCTGCGTCGCTGGCACCGGAGAACGACGGATGCGTGGTCAGATCGTACGGAGCATCGTCGTTGGTCGGATCAGTGATCGAGAATGTGATCACCGGCGAGTCACCCTCATTGGTATTGGTGACGGCCAGAACATTGTACTGAACGGTCTTCGAAGCAGCCTGTCCGGGAATCGTGTGTGCCTCCAGATTGGACTCCATGAAACCATCCTGAGAGTGGCAACCCGTGCAAGTTGAGTTAGGCTGAGCACCGGCCGCGTGATTGCGGTTCAGGTTCGTCAGACCGTTTTCATCGTAGGTCAGGTTGTCATGGCAGGAGGCGCACTGCTGAGCTGTACCGCCGTTGTCGATCCATACGGCTTCTGGTGTAGCGTCGTTACCCGGCGTGTGGCAGGTGGTGCAGTTACGCACGTCCTGAGGATACTTGACGCCTTCATAGCTATCGATGCTTCCACCACGTCCGACGACCGCGTACGGCTCATTCACGATTTCTGCCGCGTGGATCTTGTGAATCATATAGGTGAAATCGATCGGAGTGCCCAAACCACCGTCAATGTCGCCGTCAACATGACAGGTCACGCAGTACTCAACAGACTTGCGGGGACCACCGTGGAAGGCGAACTCGTCGCTGGCGTGACAGCCGACGCAGTTTTCCTGAGTGGCGATACGGCGCGACGGAATCCCCTCGGTGGCACCGGTAGAAGGCTGGATGTCCAGCCAGGAATCACCAGACTGGCTATTAGACAGCTCCTGACCCAGAATTTCCACGTTGCGCAGCTCAATACCCATGCGGTGGGTCAATTCAGGCTCAAAGGGAATGCCATTGATTTCGTCCAGACCCATGTCCAGCGTGAAGCTGTAGTTGCCACCACCCAGATTTTCCAAGGTGCCGCCACCATACGACGTAACTTGCGCATCTTCCACACCATCGTTGTCACGGAAGATGTAACCCTGCCAGTGGGGGCTCTTGCCGTTGCCGCCGGGGGCGAGCTTGACAGCGGTCACCCCGATGCGAACAGACTCAATGTCTCCAACGCCAGCA
>JAZBPR010000163.1:0-11601 GCA_036351735.1 Wenzhouxiangella sp.
ACGACCTCTCCCACACGGTGGCCGGGCGCGCCAAATCCATGGCCGGAAAACGTGCGACCGTCTTCCAGCGCTAAAACTGCCTGCAATCGAGACAAAATGCGACCTCCGGATGTGGGAAACGGGCCAGTCGCGGGCGGCGCCTGGACGGTTTTGGCCCGTCAATTCGTACTGTTGAAGATTGTACCCAAAAAGCGCGGGACCGGAGACCCGTCTTCGACGAGTTCGGTGGCGTTAACCAGCGGCTTCGCGGTCTTCCGGAAGATCCAGAAACGGCGGCATCTCTTCGACTGGCTTGAGCGTTCCGGCGCTGTGTCCTTCAGCCAGCAGGTAGTCCAGCCACTTCAACAACGCCTGATTCAGCCGCCAGTTGCGGATGACCAGCCCGTGCATGGGGATATCCGGACCGGCGAAGCGCTCAATACCCTGTTCCGGGCTGAAGGCGGTGGCCTCGGCCATGCGCGCATCGTGATAGATACGGATGTGGGCGTTGGGGTTGTGCTGCTGTTCATCGCCGATGACGTAGGTCAGGCGAATGTAGCTGGTGTAATTGTGCCGCTCGATGACCTGCAGAAACAGATCCGGTCCGGAACCAACCCGAGAAACCAGGCAGTCGCTGCGACTTAGCCCATCCGGAAGCAATGCGCCCAGGGCACGGAAAACCGCCGTGTGCAGATCCGGCAGACGCCGTGCCAGCACGCGGGTGGGTGGGTGAAGATTTCGGACTCGAGTCAGCATGGCCGCCGAAGGTTATCACAGCCTGACCGTTTCGCCTAGGGGGTAAACCGCCAAGCGTGGCTGAGGACCTTTCAGTCCTTCTGCAGACCCTTCTGCAGGATGATCCGGCTGGCCAACTCTTCTACCGAGGAACCGGTTGAAGAAAGCATCGGAACCCCTTCAGCCCGCAGCATACCCTCGGCCGCATCGACCTCATACCGGCACTGCTTGGCCGACGCATACCGGCTGCCCGGCCGGCGGGTTTCGCGAATCTTGCACAGGCGGTCCGGGTCAATGGTCAGGCCAAACAGCTTGTCCTTGTGCTCTCTTAGAAAAGACGGCAGGCGCGGCTGCTCCAGATCCTCTTCAGTGAGGGGGTAGTTGGCCGCCTTGAGGCCGTAATGCAGCGCCAGATACAGGCAGGTTGGCGTTTTGCCTGAACGCGACACGCCTACCAGAATCACATCCGCCTGATCCAGACGCTTGGAGATGCCGTCGTCGTGGGTCAGCGCGTAGTTGGTCGCCTCCATGCGGTCTTCGTAATTGTCAGAATCGCCCATACCGTGAGCGCGACCAATTCGGGGCGAGCTCTCGACGCCCAGCACACGCTCCAACGGCTCCATGAAGGTCGCGAACATGTCAAAAATATGGCAATCAGCCTGAGTCAGCACCTTCCCGATCTGATGATTGACGATCGTACTGAAGACCAGCGGCTTCTCGCCTCCGGCTGCCGCGGCCTTGTTGATCAGGCCAACCGCGTCCTCTGCCTTGGCCTCGGTATCGACGAACGGCAAGCGGATTTCTCGAAAATCGACGTCCTGAAACTGGGTCAGCAGGCTGTGCCCAAAGGTCTGGGCTGTGATTGCCGTTCCGTCGGAAACAAAGAAGACAGCCCGTCTCATTGCCGGACTCTGGCGTTTACAATGGCGGTTTGGATCACAACAAGCGTTTAGTGGGAGAAACCGTGAGCGAGTATATCCTCTGGCTGGACAAGCTGGGTATGGGGGACCTTGAAAAGGTTGGAGGCAAGAATGCCTCGTTGGGCGAGATGATCAGCCATCTCAGTGAGGCCGGGGTTTCGGTGCCCGGTGGCTTCGCAACGACGGCACAGGCCTTCCGGGATTTTCTGGACCAGTCGGGACTGGCCTCGCGAATCCGCACAGAACTCGAAGGGCTGGACACTGAAGATACCCGCGCGCTGGCTGCTGCCGGCCAGAAGATTCGCGGAATGATCATGGACACACGACTGCCCGAACGCTTAGAGCAGGAAATCCGCTCAGCCTTCGATCAGGTCTGCGAGAAATACGGTGATGACGTCGCCGTTGCGGTCCGCTCTTCGGCAACCGCCGAGGATCTGCCCGATGCCTCATTTGCCGGCCAGCAGGAAAGCTATCTGAACGTGCGCGGCATCGATGACGTGCTGGAAAAACTCCACGCCGTATTCGCCAGCCTATATAACGACCGCGCGATTGCCTACCGTGTTCACCACGGCTTCGAGCATCACGACGTTGCGCTGTCGGCCGGCGTACAGCTGATGGTCCATGCCGGCGAGGGGGCTGCCGGGGTGATGTTCTCGCTCGACACCGAATCCGGCTATCGCAAGGTGGTGTTCATTACATCCAGCTATGGGCTGGGCGAAAGCGTGGTTCAGGGTGCCGTCAACCCGGACGAGTTCTACCTGTTCAAGCCCAATCTGGAAGCCGGCAAGCCTGCACTGCTGCGAAAGACTCTGGGTTCAAAGGCCACGCGCATGCGCTACAGCTCAGAGCGCGGGGTGGTCACCGAAGAAACGCCGGACGCTCTGAAACGTGCGTTTTCCATCAGCGACGCCGACGCCGAAGCGCTGGGCCGAATGGCCATGACCATCGAGAAGCACTACGGCCGACCCATGGATATTGAGTGGGGCAAGGACGGCGAGACCGGTGAACTTTTCATTCTTCAGGCCCGGCCAGAGACCGTGAAGAGCCGCGGCGGCCAGACCATGGAACGCTTTCGCCTGGAAGAACAAGGTGACGTGCTTTCGGAAGGCCGCGCGATTGGTCAGCGGATCGGCACCGGCAAGGCCAAGGTCATCGAGAGCCTGGAGCAGATCCACGATGTCGAAGCCGGTGACGTGCTGATCACCGATATGACCGACCCGGACTGGGAGCCGATCATGAAGCGCGCTTCGGCCATCGTCACCAACCGCGGCGGTCGCACCTGCCATGCGGCCATCATCGCGCGCGAGCTGGGCATTCCGGCCGTGGTCGGCTGCGGCGATGCCACAACCAGCATTCCGCACGGCTCGGAAGTCACCGTGTCTTGCTCGGAAGGCGATACGGGGCGCATCTACAAGGGCAGCCTGAAATTCAGCGTCGCCGAGGACAGCCTCGACGATATGCCCAAAGCACCGCTGAAGATCATGATGAACGTGGCCAATCCGGACCGGGCCTTCGACTTTGCCCAAATCCCGAACCACGGCATTGGCCTAGCGCGTCTGGAATTCATCATCAACCGGATGATCGGCATCCACCCACGCGCATTGCTTGAATACGACCGCCAGTCCGACGACCTGCGCGCCGAGATCGACAAGCGCATCGCCGGCTACCCGGACCCGGTCACCTTCTACATCGACAAGCTCGCCGAAGGCATCGCCACCATCGCAGCCCCCTTCGGCCCGAATCCGGTCATCGTGCGCCTGTCAGACTTCAAGTCCAATGAGTATGCCAATCTGATCGGCGGTGAGGCCTTTGAGCCACATGAGGAGAACCCAATGATCGGGTGGCGCGGCGCCTCGCGTTACGTTGATGAAAGCTTCAAGCCATGCTTCGAACTCGAGTGCAAGGCCCTGAAGAAAGTGCGCGAGCAGATGGGTCTGGACCACGTCTGGGCCATGGTGCCCTTCGTGCGCACGCTGGGCGAAGCGCGCGAGGTCGTCGAAGTGATGGAGAGCTTTGGCCTCAAGCGCGGCGAGCACGGTCTGAAGATCATCATGATGTGCGAACTGCCCTCGAATGCCCTGCTGGCCGAGCAGTTCCTTGAGTACTTCGATGGCTTCTCAATCGGCTCGAACGACATGACCCAGCTGACCCTGGGCCTGGACCGGGATTCCGGCCTGGTCGCCCACCGTTTCGACGAGCGCGACGGGGCAGTCAAGGCCTTGCTAAGCATGGCCATCAAAACCTGCCGCGAGAAGGGCAAGTACATCGGCATCTGCGGACAGGGTCCATCGGACTACCCCGATCTGGCGCAGTGGCTATTGGATCAAGGCATCGAGAGCATGTCGCTCAACCCCGATACGGTGGTGGATACCTGGCGGAAGTTGGCGGGCTAGACCGCAGCGCTGAACCTCTCAGCCCAAGCCCAGAAACAATGCCATCAGGCGGTTGACCGCAACCAGGCGGTCTTCCTCCAACCGTCCGAAAGGCTCTCCGCAACGCTCCCGGCTAACCGTATGAATCTTGTCGACCATGACCTGAGACGCCTTGCGCAAGCCATTCAGATCTGAAGGCTCAACATTCAGGCGAAGCAGCGGCGCATCACGCAACTCACCGGTCACCGGCATGATGGTTACCGAGGGGTGCGCCTGAAAGAGATCTGACTGGATGACCAGTGCTGGTCTGGGCTTTCCGTAATCTCCCTTGAGCGCGACCGTGACCAGGTCGCCGCGCTTCATTGCCAGTCGTCTTGATCGGCCACCTTTTCCAGCCACGCCATGGTTTCTGCTTCGTGCGGATCATCGCGCAGCAGCTCAGCCTGGCGACGACACTCCTGAGCAAAACCGGGGCGGCGCGCATCCGGAACCCAGATCTGGATGGGCCGCAACCAGACCCGACGCAAGTTACTGCGATAAGCGGCGACGCGCTCACGTGTCGACTGACTCATTGATGTCCATTCCAAAAGCACATTACGTTACATGTAACCACGGATTCGATGCCGATGCAAGCCGCTCCAGGGCTCAGCAGGAGGCCTGATCCTGCCCTCCTGGCTCGGCTCCGCCCGCCAGCGGTCCCATGAAACCCCGGTAGTAGCGAAGCTCGGCGATGGAATCCCTGATATCCTCCAGCGCCAGATGAACAGACTCTTTTTCAAAGCCCTCGGCAATCTCCGGCGCCCAGCGTCGGGCCAGTTCCTTGACCGTGCTGACGTCCAGGTTCCGATAGTGGAAGAACGCCTCCAGCTTCGGCATGTGGCGGGCCAGAAAGCGCCGATCCTGGCAGATCGAGTTGCCGCACATCGGAGACTTCCCCGGCGGCACAAAGCGGGCCAGAAAGGAGAGCGTTTCCTCTTCGGCCGCCTCCAGAGTCACCCCCGACTTCAGACATCGACCGACCAGGCCGGATTCGGTGTGGGTCTTGGTGCACCACTCATCCATCGCGGCCAGGCGTGCTTCAGATACGCTGATCGCGCGAACCGGACCTTCGTCCAATACACGGAGCTGGCTGTCGGTCACGATGGTTGCAATTTCGATGATGGTGTCGGTCTCGGGATCAAGCCCAGTCATTTCCAGGTCGATCCAGATCAGGTTGTTATCGTCCACGACGCGGCTCCAGATAAGCGATGGCAGCGACTATACCAGCGCAGGCGGTCGCATTGAGCCATCCGGGACTGGTGGTCCGGGCCTGGGCCAACCGCGGCATCGCCCAGTTGGACTCCGGCCAACTCGTCCCCTTTCATTTTCCGCGTCGACTGACCCGCCCCCTGCCCGGCGATCGAGTGATTCTGGACAACAAAGATTCTCTGGTCGAAGTCATTGACCGCCACAACGAGTTCGGACGCGGCGATGCCCGTGGGCGGTTCAAGCCAACGGCAGCGAACATCGATCTTGCCATCATCGTCATCGCGCCCCGGCCTGCCCCAAGCCCCGACCTCATCCACCGCTACATTACCGGCGCCCTGCTCCAGCAGATTGAGCCGGTGATCGTGGTCAACAAAGCGGACTTGCCCATTCCTTCCACGCGCGTCTTCGAAGATCTGCAAGAATTGTCCAGCATCGGCTATCGAATCATCCACACCCGCTGCAAGCCCGAACCGGATCTGGGCGACCTCTCGCATCTGCTAAACCAGGGCACCAGCCTGCTCACTGGTCAGTCAGGCGTCGGCAAGACCTCGCTGTTGAATGCGATCGTTCCTGATCTTGACGAACAGACCGGTGCGCTGTCGCACGTCACCGGCAAAGGCACGCACACCACGACCACCGCGACTGTCTACCCGCTCTCAGCATCCAGCGCCATCGTGGACACGCCCGGCGTCTGGGAATACAGCCTGTGGTCCATGCCGGCCGACGAACTTCAGAGAGGTTTCCCGGAATTCGCGCCGTTTGCCAGCAAATGTCGTTTCCGCAATTGCCGGCACGACAGCGAGCCCGGCTGCGCTGTCCGCGCAGCCGCAGAATCCAGCGAGATTCCTGCCTCCCGACACGCCGCCTGGCTGCGACTGCTGAAAGAGCAGGACCGCCTTGAACGCGGTTAGCCATCAAGCTAGCAACCGATGGCTAGATGGCTGGTAAACTACGCGGATAATTTCTCGTATTTTCGGATGTGGCAATGGCTGAACCCCAACTCTCAGTGCGTAGCGCAAAGGCCAAAGAACTGGCGCACCGACTTGCAAAGATGGAAAGACGGAGCATTGCCGCTGTAGTGGAGCGCGCACTGGAAGAGTACGAACATCGCCACGGAGATCAAACCGAACCAGCGGCTTTTTATCAATTTCTAAAGGACTGCTGCGCCAGTGATGTCAACCTTGAGTCGCTTATCCAGTCCAACCGAAAGCCACATAAGGCCGTCGAACTTTGATTTTCATCGACACCAACATCGTCTCCGAAACGCTCAAACCTCACCCTGCAGAACAAGTCATCCAATGGCTTTCTAGCAACGACGCGACCATCGCCCTACCCAGCATCGTTCTCGCCGAACTTGCTTACGGCATTGAGCGCATCAGGCCGGACGAAAGAGCCGGAAGACTGGAGAAAGGCCTTGACGCGTGGCGCGATCGGTTCCGTGATCGGATTTTTGCGTTTGGCGAAGAGGAGGCGTTAGTTTACGGAGCGCTCATGGGCAAGACAGCCCGAAACGGACGACCAATGTCCGTTCCGGACGGAATGATCGCAGCCATGGCCGTCTGTCGCGGTTGGCAACTCGCCACCCGCAACACGACGGATTTCGATCATCTAGACCTGTATTTGATCGACCCTTTCAAGGCATAGATCACTTCACCAAGGCAACGTCTCCCCGTTGGCATGTCGGAAGCTGCCAGTGGTTTCCAGACTCAGCTCTTCAATACGCTGGATCAGATTGGATGCGGCCTCGTCAGGATCAACGTGACCGGTCCGGTTGGTCATGCCCGTCCGAACATAGCCGGGATGGAGCAAGCCCACCGCAATGCCACGGTCTTTGAGTTCATGGGCCAGAGAGACGCCGGCCGTATTCACTGCCGCCTTGGACATGCGGTAGCCATAAGCCCCACCCGAGGTGTTGTCGGCGATCGAACCCATGCGCGAGGTGATGATCACCACCTTGGCGCCATCGGCCAGATGTTTGCTGAGCGCCTGGGTGACCCGCAAAGGTGCCAGCGCGTTGACTTCATACTGCAGTCTGAAATCGTCTAGCTGATCCTCAATCGTCTCGAGGCTTGTTGAACGAAGCACTCCGGCGTTGTTGACGAGCAGATCCATACGGACGTCGCCCAGACGCTCAGCCAGTTGGGCAAGGTCTTCCTGCCGGGTAATGTCAATACCGCTTTCGACCCGAACACCCATTTGATCCAAAGCCGCGGAGCTGCTACGGCAGACCGCAATGATGTCGTAGCCTTTGCTCTTGAGCTGACGGCTGAGTTCAAATCCGATTCCCCGGTTCGCACCGGTAATGACTGCGGTTGGCATGGACTGTTCTCCTCAGATAGACGATGAATAATTTGGAGTCAGCGTGACATCGCTGACCAATACCCAAGCACATGGCGCCAACACCGCCCTTGATCAAGCCTACCGCCACCAGCAAGCGCCTTAAGCTGCGGCCGGTTGCTCTCTGAAGCCTGTGGT
Source organism: Wenzhouxiangella sp. (assembly GCA_036351735.1). Classification (GTDB taxonomy): domain Bacteria; phylum Pseudomonadota; class Gammaproteobacteria; order Xanthomonadales; family Wenzhouxiangellaceae; genus Wenzhouxiangella. The sequence goes on from JAZBPR010000163.1 coordinate 7,730, forward strand.
AATCTTTGCGCTCCGGCCCAGGCGTGGGCTGCCGTGAATGCATGGAGGCTGCAATGATTGGACGTGCAACGCTCATCGGGCTGTTGGTGCTGGCGCTAGTCGCCGGAAGCAATTTCGCACTGGCAAATAACGACCGTCAGACCACCGGTGACATCCTGCTCATCGAAAAAGTTTTTGAGCGCATGACCCGTGATTTACCGGGCAACGGCCTGAGCATGGCTGAAGTTGAGCAGCGTTTTGGCAGCCCCAATGAACGCTCCGCTGCTGTGGGCGAGCCGCCCATCACCCGCTGGACGTACGGCGATTACAGCGTGTATTTCGAGCACAATCTGGTCATCGAAAGCGTGCTGCACCACGAAGCGGTGATCCGCGAAGTCGCCAATACCCAGAACTAGATCCTCCTTACGACCGCAGCGTCATGCTGAATACGGATTTCCGCCTGCCGGCCGAGTGGGAGCGTCAGAGCGCCACATTGCTGGCCTGGCCCTATCCTTCCTCAGACTGGTCGGAGCGGCTGCCCGGGATCCAGCAAGAGTACGTCGAACTCATCCAAGCGATTACCAGACACCAACCCGTGGTGCTGCTCGTGCCACCCGGCAGCGAGGCTGCACGCGAGCGCCTGGGTCCAACCCCCGGGCTTCACCTGGCCGAGATGCCATACGACGACACCTGGTGCCGGGATTACGGGCCCATTACTCTGGTGGATGCCGGTGAGAGACTGGCCCTGGATTTTCTGTTCAATGGCTGGGGTGGCAAGTACCCGGCCGCGCGCGATAACCGGGTCAACACCGTGCTGGCCCGCCACCCGCTGTTCACCCGCCTGAACTTCCGCCAGTACTTGTTCGAACTTGAAGGCGGAGCGATCGAAAGTGACGGCCAGGGCACCCTGCTGGTCAACTGGCACTGCCTGCACCAGCGCCATCCGCATCTCAGCCGGGCCGAGATTGAATATGAACTGCTCACGCTACTGAACCTTGAACGGATCATCGGCATTGATATCGAACCGCTGCCTGGCGACGACACGGACGGGCACATCGACACGCTGGCCCGTTTCATCAGTTCAGACACCATTGCCTGGCAAATTCAACCCGATGAGCAACGCAACCATCGCCTGAAAAAACAGCTAGGATCGCTTGAGACGCCGGACGGCAAGCCCTACAACCTGCTTGCCTTGCCCCATCCTGAGGGAGTTGACCCGACCCTGCCGGCCAACTATGCCAACTTCCTGTTCGTCAACAACGCCTGTCTTGTGCCAGCCTACGGTGTTCAGACGGATTCAGAGGCATGCGACGTGCTTCAAGGCGCGCTACCCGACCATGCAATCGAAGGCGTTCCCGCCGCAGTCATGATCCAGCAGTACGGCGGCCCACACTGCGCCAGCATGCACATCCCCGCCGCACTGCCATGAGCGACCGGCAGGACAGCAAGACGCTGCGCGTGGCGCTGATCCAGCACGCCATGGGCCAGGATCGCGCGGAGAATCTGGAAACCAGCATCGACAGGATTGCACAGGCGGCTGGGCAAGGGGCGCAACTTGTCGTGCTGCCCGAACTGCACGCCAGTGAGTATTTCTGCAAATATCAGGACCCGGCCCTGTTTGACCTGGCCGAAGCACTGGACGGCCCGACTCATCAGGCGCTGAGCCAGGCAGCCAGCCATCATGGGATCGTGATTGTGGGCTCCATTTTCGAGCACCGGGCACCGGGGTTGGCGCACAACACCGCGCTGGTTTTCGAGCGTGACGGCACGCTCGCCGGGGTTTACCGCAAAATGCACATCCCCGACGATCCCGGCTATAACGAGAAGTTCTACTTCACCCCAGGGGATCTCGGATTTGAACCGATCAACACTTCGGTCGGCAGATTGGGGGTTCTGGTTTGCTGGGATCAGTGGTACCCGGAAGCCGCCCGACTCATGGCGCTGGCCGGCGCCGAAATCCTGATCTACCCAACCGCCATAGGTCGTGACCCCAGCGACACGCCTGAAGAACAGCACCGTCAGCTCGATGCCTGGCGCACCATCCAGCGCAGCCATGGCGTGGCCAACGGCTTGCCGGTCCTGTCAGTCAACCGGGTCGGCTTCGAACCTGACCGCTCCGGCGCAGGCCTGGACGCCGAATTCTGGGGTCACAGCTTCATCGCCGGTCCCCAAGGCGAAATCATCGACGAAGCGGGTACTGAGGCCGAGGTGCTGGTCGCTGATCTTGATCTTGGACGAAGCGAAACCGTGCGCCGCATCTGGCCCTTCCTGCGCGACCGGCGGATTGATGCCTACGGCGACTTGCTCAAACGGTTCCGCATCCGCTAGTCAGGGCGCAACCAGTTCTCCAGCTTTAGGCCCGCAACCCTTTCAAATTCTCGAGTGTTGTCCGTCACCAGAGTCAGATCCAGCGTCAGCGCCTGCGCCGCTATCCAGTAATCGTTGCCCCCAATCGTCCGTCCTTCGGACTCCAGTTGTGCGCGAACCTGTCCGTAGCGCTGCGCGGTCAGTTGATCCAGTGGCGCGCATTCAAACGAGGTCATCAGGCCCTGCAAAACCGCCCGGTTTGATTCTTTTAGGCGGCTCTTTTCAACACCCACCATCAACTCTCCGAGAACGACCGGAGAAAGCACAAGATCAGCCGCATCCAGCTGTGCAAGTCGTGAACGGACTGCGCTGACCCCCTTTATGGCCGCAATCAGAATATTGGTATCCAGCAGATAACGCGCCATTCAAAGCGGCTCGATCGGCTCAGACGGCGCGTCTTCAGGCGCTTCGAGCTCGGAAAAATCATCTGCCCAAACTGCCTCGAACGCCGCCGCGGCGCTCTGGCCACGATCTGGAACTAGCCGAGCAATCCTCAAGCCCCTGCGCGTAATCACCACTTCTTCGCCGGACTCGACGGCGTCCAGCAAACGGGCAAAGTCCTTTCGCGCATCAACCACGCCAACCATCTTCATTCGCAATCACCTGAAATGACCATGTGTACACTCTAAGTTTAGCAGGCTGATGAGATCGCGTCTTCTGTGCCTGAACATCTCTGCAAAAGCGTTGTCGAAATCTGCGTCTATTCGAATGTTCAGCGAGACATCCATGAAGCCTTTGATTCGCTCCTCTTCACTATTGGCAACGGCTGCCCTACTTGCGGCCTGCGCATCGACAACTCAGTTTGATTACTCCCACGACGGCTTGGAACTGCGCGATGTGCGCGGACTGGATGAAGTCTGGGTGCGACCGGGCACGGATTTCGCCAGCTACGAGAAGCTCTTTATCGAACCGGTCGAGGTGGCTTTTGACCCGCACTGGGATCCGCGGCGCACCGGCAGCCGGCTACCACTGAGGGACAAGGATCGCGAGCAAATCAGGACAGATACCGCAGAGCTGTTCGACACCACCTTCAAGACCGAACTGGCACGCTCGGATCGGTTTGAGCTGGTCGATCAGACTGGACCCAACACCCTGATCTTCAAGCCTCAAATCATCGATCTGATCATCAACGCACCCGAAGACCCCACCGCTGTGGGTATCTCTCGCACCTATGTCTCGGAATTCGGCCGCGTGACCTTGATCGGGGAACTCAAGGACGCCGAGACGGGTGCCATCCTGGCCCGCATCGCCGATCGCGAAATCGCCCGGGCCATCAGCCCGCTGGAGTTTGCCGATCGTTTTGCCAACGAACGGGAGGGTGAGCGCGTTGTGCGGAAGTGGGCAGATGCCTTGATTGAGCCGCTTTCGGGACTTGGGGACGCAAGCCGGTAGACGCTCAGCCGCAGGGCTTAGGAGCCACAACAATTGCGCCGTAAAGCGTGGATCGTTCAGATTCAGCAACATCGGTCACGATGTCCAGCAAGATCTGAAAGTCTTCTTTGGGCAGCTTGGGACCCGTCTCGGGC
>JAZBPR010000164.1:0-4135 GCA_036351735.1 Wenzhouxiangella sp.
GACAGGCGAACAGGATGAACGCGGTAATGCCGTAGATGTGCAGGATGTCCCAGTTGAACAGGGCGAGCAGGTGGACCAGACCCAGAAGCAGCAGAATGGCGGCGCGGCGCAGATAGAGGGCCTTGAACGGCGCGCCGCGCGCTTCGAGCCGTTCCATCTGGATCCAGAAGCCCAGCCCGAACAGAAAGGCGAACAGCGTATTGGCTTTGCCCGCGACGAACAGCCGCAACCAGAACTCGACATGGCCGTCGAGCGCGGCCGATGGCAGCGCCGCCAGCTGCTCGGCGGTGATCACGACCTCGACGCCGCCGAACTCATATAGATTGACCAGCATCACGCCGAGCAGCGCGAAGCCGCGTAGCACATCCATCACGACGTAACGGTCGGCCTTGAGGGTCGGCACCGGTGTATCAAGGATCAGGGACACGGGCCGAACTCCTTGGTGTCGAAACCCGCGCCCTCGAATCCGGCATCGCCAGCGCAGCTGGCCGCACGGTCAGACACCGGCGCCGAATGGGTCTCGAATCGTCGAGTGCGAAGTGCAGAGCGCGCCCGATGGATCGGTCGATGGATCGTCATGTGGTAGTGCCGCCTCAGCCAGCGGTAAAGCCGCCATCGATCATATGGATGCCGCCGCTGCAGTAGCTCGATTCGTCACTGGCCAGAAACAAGGCCAGGTTGGCGACTTCTTCGTTGCGACCGAAGCGCTTCATTGCGATCGCCTCGCGCATGCCGTCTGCCATCGTCGCCGCATCGATCTGATGATCAGCAGCGGCTTGCTCGAAGATCGAATCGATCATCCGGTTCTGGATCGGTCCGGGTCCAATCGCATTGACTCGGATATTGGCCTCGCCCAATTCGAGCGCCGCGGTTTTGACCATGCCGTAAACCGCGTGCTTGCTGGCGTTGTAGGGCAGCAGGCCGGGCGACCCAATCACGCTGACAATCGAGCCGAGCGCAATGATCGAGCCGCCGCCGCGCTGCTTCATCGGCGCAACGCTGTGCTTCATGCTCAACCAGACACCCAGCACGTTGGTGCGCAACAGTGCTTCGAAGCTTTCGAGGGACTGCGCTTCCAGCGGCAGTACGCTGCCCTCGCTCCCGGCGTTGGCCAGCATGATATCGAGCCCGCCGAATCGTTCCACACAGGCAGTGACCGCATCGGCATTGGCTTGCTCGTCCCCGGCCTCGGCTACAGCGTGTGCGACCGAATCTCCGCCGTTCAGCCGTCTGACCGTAGCATCGAGCTTGTCGGCTGAGCGCCCGACCAGCATCAAGCTGGCTCCTTCCTGCAGGAATCGTTTGGCGGTGGTTTCGCCGATGCCGCCCGTCGCGCCGGTGATAACCGCCACTTTGTTCTTCAGTCTCATGCTTGAGTTCCTTCTACCGTTGGCCGTTGCTGGACAAATATTTTTCTACACGATTGCGCTGATTGCGCCCCGAATCGGTGAGACCGGCTCGTGAACTTTTCGCTGGCGAAAGTCATCCAGTGAGGCACCCTGGGCGACGGTGGCCAGCCATTCCTCGGGATCGAATTCCACCCCGACCGGGTTGACATCGAACGCGGGTCCGGAGATGTAGGCATTGCACTCCTCGACCGTTTCGAACGCATCGACCTGGAACTCCATCTGGTTGCCGTCAGGATCGGCGTAATACATGGAAACCGTTACTCCATGATGGATGCACCAGTAGGGTTCAATGCCCTTGTTCTTGCAGTGCTGGTAATTCTGGAACAGGTCATCCAGAGACGCCAGCGTCCAGGCCAGGTGGTCAACACCGACCCAAGCAGGGCTCTCTGGTTCGGAGCCATTGGGGTTAACCACAGAAAGATCGAGCAAAGCAAAGCGATGATGTTCGTCATCGAAGGTCAGAAAGGCCATAGCCGGATTCTGGCTCTGAACCGTCGCGCTAAATACTGTGCGATACCAATTCATCATTTCGGCGAAGCGGCGGGTGCGGTAGACAACATGGGCAAGTCCGACGGGCTTTACAGGCATGGGGGTTCCCTTATGGATGAAAGTAGCGTTCTTCGGTGATTTTGCCTTCGCGGACTGCGAACACAGCAATCTGACTGTGCGGTGTTTTTTTTCCTGCATGAACGATGAGCATGTCGGCAAACAAAGCGAAGTGATTTCCAGTGATAAAGGGGCCGTCTACGCTCAGATCTTCGATGGCGTGCGTGGAGAACCAACGCTGGTTTTTTGCTCGAACCTCCTCAATGCCCCGGCATACAGCATCAGAACCATCGGTCTGGGTATATGGCTCGATGCTAACGATGTCCTCGGCCCAGTATTTCTCGCCGGCCGCGCGGTAGTCGCCGGCAAGCAGCAGTTCGGTAAAGTTGGTGGCAACTTCGGCCGTGGTCGGCAGGTGTTCGGTCATGGTCTGTGTTGCGTATCCAGACCAAAGTCTGCTTTGATGCTTTTACTGGCCGCGGTGGTCAGCATGTTTTTCATGATGGAACTCCAGAGATCGCAAAGCGACGAACGGAGCCCAAACACGCTGCAAGGAAAGTTGCCCTTGCAGCGTGATGGACGATAGGCGAACTACTTGAGCACGATTTCGCGAATCATGTATTCGCCCTGGATTTCACGAATCTCGTTGTAAAGCTCGAGCACGGTTTCGTTGCTGTTGTTCATGTTTTCTTCGCCCCAGGCTTCCATGAACTCGTTGTAGCGTTCCCGATTGGGGCCCATTGAATCGGAGTTGGGATACTTGATGACCAGCATCAGATCGAATGCGCCCCGCGCAACGGCCTGGTTGGCATAAATGGCGTAGTCTTCAATGTGTCCCAACTCTTTAGCAACTTCATTGGCTGCCACCCAGGTTGCTTTCAGACCTTCCAGATAGATATTGAATGTGCCGGGCTCCAGCTTGACCGTCGTGATTGACCAGTAGGCATCGGAAGGCTCATAGTCTTCCCAAACCTTGAGCTGGGCAGATGCCGATGAGGCGAAGGCCAGTGTAATGAGGCCCAACAAGGCCAGCGAGCTGAAACGCAATGATTTTGACTGAAACATAAATTTTCCTCGGATTGTTGTAAGGATTGAACTGCTTGATTAGCGATCGCGATATGCGGTCACATCTTCTGGACTGCCTCGGAGGACACCAAAAGTTCTTTGGGCCATGAAAGCGATGCTGTTCATGGCAATGCAAAGCGCTTCATCTGAGGCGCTTTGCCGTAAGTCAGTGAGCGCCATAGCCACTCCATCGGTCCGTATCGGAACGACTTCAGCCACAGCAGCGAGAAAACGATTTGGCTGGCATAGATCACCGCAGAGAAGACGAACAGGGACTGAATCGACCAGAGACCCGCCTGATTGAGTCCGATGCCGTAGAAGACCGTCAGCCCGATCAGGGTCTGGCTCAGATAGTTCGTCAGCGCCATCCGACCGGGCGCGGCGAGGACTCTCAGGACGGGCGCTGCCTTCTGCCAAAGCAGCACAAAGCCTGCGGCATAGGCAATGCCGAGCGGGATCACGGCAAAGGTGTAGGCGATGACAGCAAACAGCCCATCAATCGAGTGCGGTTGGTCGAATCCCAGTCCGCCCAGGTGCGCCATGATCGGCCCGGCGATGCCGCCGGACAGGGCGCCGATCATCAGCACCTTGAATAGCAAACGCCTGTTGCCGAGTAATTCACCTCTGATCAGCCGGCGGCCGGCCCATAGACCCAGCAGCATGATGCACAGCAGCTTCGGCCAGCGCCACGTATCAAACAGGTGGCCGAATCTCAATATTCCCAGGGCCATGGAGGACTGTAGCCGGTCGTCCCACCCGGTCAGGCGCAGATCGACCAAGGGATCCTGCGCGCCCGACGGCATCAAGGAATAAGAAATCTCATACAGGCCGAGGCTGGGCGGAAGACCCAGCATCCAGAAGAGCAGGTAGCCAGCAATCGGAAAGAAGAACGCCAGCCCGGCAACGATCAACAAGGTGCGATCCTGCCACTTGCGTACCGCGAGTAACACGAAGCCCAGTAAGGCGTATGGGGTCAGGATATCGCCCAGCCAGAAGACAAACAGGTGGATCAGTCCAAAACACAATAGGATGGCGGTTCGCCGCCGGAAAATGCTGGCCGCTGCCGCGCCGCGTTGGTCAAGCCGCTCAAGTTGCAGGGCAAAGCCCAGCCCGAA
>JAZBPR010000165.1:0-17609 GCA_036351735.1 Wenzhouxiangella sp.
CTGATGCTGTTGCCGCCCAGCGCCTTTTTCCTGATCGGCGGATTCATCTGGGTGCTGCGCAGTGTCCGGACTGAGCAGGTTGAGACCGAGCCCTATGAGATCGTCTCCAACACGCGAACCAGTCCGGCGTTCTGAAGGCTCAGGGAGGCTGATCCATGTTTGAACATTATCTGAGCCTGTTCCTGCGCGCCGTGTTCGTTGAGAACATGGCCCTGGCTTTCTTTCTGGGCATGTGCACCTTTCTGGCCATTTCAAAAAAGGTCGAAACCGCCCTTGGCCTGGGAATTGCCGTGACGGTGGTTCTGACGCTTACGGTGCCAGTCAATAACTTCATCCTGCACAACTTTCTTGACGAAGGTGCCCTGGCCTGGACCGGAATCGCTGCGCTGGAGCAGGTGGATCTGAGATTTCTCGGTCTGATGTGTTACATCGGTCTGATCGCCGCGATCGTGCAGATCCTGGAAATGTTTCTGGATCGCTATGTGCCTGCGCTATACAACGCACTGGGGATCTTTCTGCCCCTGATTACCGTCAATTGCGCCATTCTTGGAGCCAGCCTGTTCATGGTGGAGCGCAACTATGAGTTTGGCGAATCCATTGTCTTCGGATTTGGCGCCGGCGTTGGTTGGGCGCTTGCCATCGTCTTGCTGGCGGCGATCCGGGAGAAACTGAAGTACAGCGATGTCCCCGATGGACTCAGAGGGCTGGGCATTGTTTTCATCATTACGGGCCTCATGTCGCTGGGATTCATGTCGTTTGCCGGGGTGCAGCTGTGATCTGGACGGAAATCATCGCAGGGGTGGTCATGTTTACCGGCGCGGTGCTGTTGATGGTCGGGCTGATCCTGGCTGCGCGATCCAGGCTGGTCAGCACCGGCGAGGTCAATATCGAGATCAACGGGGATCCCGACAAGACGGTCACGACCGCGGCCGGCGGCAAGCTGCTGGGCACCCTGGCCGAGCAGGGGATTTTCCTGTCTTCAGCCTGTGGCGGTGGTGGAACCTGCGGCCAGTGCGTGTGCAAGGTCATTGATGGCGGCGGAGACGCATTGCCCACGGAACGCGAGAAGCTCTCGCGCGGTGAGATTCGCGAAGGCAAGCGCCTGTCCTGCCAGGTGGCCGTCAAGCGCGATATGAAGATTGAAGTTCCCGAGGAGTTCTTCGGCGTCAAGAAGATCGAGTGCGAAGTCATCTCGAATGACAATGTGGCGACCTTTATCAAGGAGCTGGTGTTGAAGTTGCCGGAAGGGCTGGACGTCAAGTTCCGGGCCGGCGGCTTCATGCAGTTTGCCATCCCTCGCTATGAGGCCCGGTTTGAGGATTTTCAGGTTCTCTCTGAGTATCGCGAGGATTGGGATCGTTTCGATCTGTTCAAGCTCCGCCTGGACAATCGCGAAGAAGAAACCATTCGCGCCTATTCGATGGCCAATTATCCGGAGGAAAAAGGCGTACTGAAGTTCAATATTCGCATCGCGACACCGCCTCCGCGTCAGGCCGATGCGCCGCCGGGAATCGCCTCGACCTTCTTGTTCAACCTCAAGCCTGGTGACAAGGTCACGGTTTTTGGACCCTTCGGCGAGTTCTTTGCCAAGGAGACGGACGCAGAAATGGTATTCATTGGTGGGGGCGCCGGAATGGCGCCTCTGCGCGCGCATATTTTCGATCAGTTGAATCGACTCAACAGCCAGCGCAAGATCACTTTCTGGTATGGCGCGCGTTCCCTGCGCGAAGCGTTCTACGTTGAAGAATTCGAGGAACTGGCGGCCAGGCACGAGAACTTCACCTGGCATCTTGCGTTGTCAGACCCCTTGCCGGAGGACAATTGGAAAGGCTATACCGGCTTCATCCACCAGGTGGCGCTAGACAACTATCTCAAGGAGCACCCGGCCCCTGAAGATTGCGAGTATTACCTGTGTGGCCCCCCCATGATGAACTCCGCGGTTCTGGCCATGCTCGATGACTTGGGCGTGGAGCCTGAGAATATTCTGCTTGATGACTTTGGGGGCTGACATCTTCAGGCTTCGATACTTGATTGGACTGGCCGCAATGGCCGGTCTGATTCTGCTGCTGGGCGCGTGCAGCCGGTCATCGAACCCGATCACCCTGACGGGTGAAACCATGGGTACCTACTGGACAGTGCGTCTGGCCGAACTCCCTCCCTCCCAAAGCATTGCAGGTCTGCGCGGGCAGATCAATCGTCTCTTGGACAAGATCAACGACGAGATGTCGACCTACCGGGATGACTCAGTCATCACCCGGTTTAATCAGGCCGACAAGGATGGTCTTGTCGAATTGCCGGACGGATTCTCTCAGGTGCTTTCCGAGGCGCTGTACTGGGCCGAAGCGAGTGACGGAGCCTTTGATCCGACAACCGGACCTTTGGTGAACCTCTGGGGTTTTGGGCCGGACGGGTCGATTGAACAGCCGCCTTCACAGGCCGACATTGATGCGGTCAAGCAGCGTGTTGGCTGGCAGAAACTGGACTTTGACCAGGATGCTCAAACGCTGCGGCAGTCTGGGCAGATCTATCTGGATTTGTCGGCGATCGCCAAGGGCTGGGGTGTCGACAAGGTCGCAGAGCATCTTGCAAGAGCTGGAGTTGAGGGCTTTCTGGTCGATATAGGCGGCGAGTTGCGCGCCTCAGGCACGCGGGGTGATGGCACAGCGTGGCGGGTGGGAATAGAAAGGCCCGCGCGCGATCGTCGTGAGGCAGTGACCATCATCGAGATCATGGATCTTGCCATCGCCACCAGCGGGAACTACCGGAACTTCTTCGAGGCGGACGGTCGACAGTTTTCTCACCTGATTGATCCGCGCTCCGGCCAGCCGATTACGCATAACACTGTGTCGGTCACCGTTGTGACTGAGACGGCGACCGCTGCCGACGCACTGGCTACCGCGCTCAGCGTCATGGACGTGGAGGACGCATATGCGTTTGCCCGCGACAGGAATCTAGCGGTATTCTGGCTGCTGGCCGGCGAAGAAGCGCTCAGCGAGCGGATGACACCTGCTTTTCAAAGACTGCTTGGAGAGGAACACAGCTGATGTTAACGACCCTGATCCTGAGTGCTGCTGTGATGCTGGTCCTGTTTATTGCCATGATGGTTGGTGTATTGATGGGACGGGAACCGATCAAGGGCTCTTGCGGCGGCATCGGTGCAGGTGGGCAGTGTCCCTGCGGGCGCACACCGGGCAGCTGTGATCAGTCACCTGAGGGCGACCGGGAGAGGATCAGCGCTTCAGAATGAAGCGGTGGTTGATGATTTCCTGAAGGTTCGGCGGAAACTTTTTCGAGGTCCGCTCCTTGAAGCTGTCGCGATAAAAGCTGTTCAAGGCGTGAAGAACATCCCGCCGGCTGACGATTCCCAATAGACGACCTTCGGCTGCGACTGGCAGATGCCGATACCGATGGTTTACGAAGATGGATGCCAAGGTAAAGACGTCCATCTCGGGCTCCACGCAGACCGGATGGCGTTTCATCATCGTCTGCACGGTCTGTCGCGGTGCAGGGGAGCCGAAGAACACTTCGTTCGACAAGTGTTCAAGACAGTCACCTTCAGACAGGAAACCGACAAGCATGCGATGGCCTTCGCGATCTTCTTCGACCACCGGGGCATTGGAAACTTTGTGTCGTTTCAGGAATGCGATCGCATCATCTAGTGACATATCCGCTGTCACCGTATGCACCTTTCGCGTCATAAAGTCCTGAGCCTGAGGCGCTGCAGTCTGAGACAAGAGGGACTCCCGGAAAATAGTGACTCAAGACCATGAGTATAAACAGTTCAACCTATACTGGGCGGCAGAAACAGACTCGAATAAGGAGCATAGAGGGTGCATAACGTACGCCAAATAGTGGAAGGCAAGGGCGGTGATATCTGGGCGGTGGCGCCTGATGATCTGGTTATTGATGCGGTGCGAGAGATGGCACGCTACCGGGTCGGTGCCATGCTTGTCATGCGAGACGGAGAAATGGTCGGGATGTTTTCTGAGCGCGACTATGCGCGGAAAGTGATTCTAGCCGACAAGTCTTCGCGCGAAACGCGGGTTGAGGAGGTGATGAATTCACCGGTCTTAACCATCGATCCTCGTGCGACAGCCGAGGAGGGCCTTGCATTGATGACCCAAAACCGGATTCGACATTTGCCCGTGGTTGAGAACGGCAAGCTGATCGGACTGGTTTCGATTGGCGATCTGGTCAATGCCGTGATCGGCGATCAAAAGCGTTTGATCGAGCATCTTGAGAGCTATGTTCGCGGTGCGGTCTGAGCTTTTGATCGAAGCGACAGCATAGGATGCCGCATATGTCTTCATCGAATCCCATCACGCTGGACGCCATCCGGCACGCCCTCGCAGAAGCTGACCGGCCTTTAAGCCGGCGACGTTTGTCTTCCATGTTTGACCTGGACAAGGACGAGTCGGACCGTCTGCTCAAGCCTCTGCTGGTCGAATTGATGAACCGAGGCGAAGTGGTTCGCAACCGCCGAGCGGCTTACGGCTTGGCGCGAGAAATGGACCTGGTGCCTGGTCGGGTCAGTGCGCACCCGGACGGATACGGTTTCGTGATTCCAGATGAGGGTGGAGATGACCTGTATCTCTCGCCCAAGCAGATGCGCCAGGTATTCAACGGGGATCGCGTTCTGGCCGCAGTAACTGGCGTGGATCGCCGCGGTCGCAAGGAAGGGGGCATTGTCGAGGTCGTTGAGCGAGCCCACGCACAGGTGGTTGGACGACTGATGATTGAAAGCGGAGTGGCCACTGTGGTTCCTGACGATCCACGCCTCACCCACGATGTCATCATTCCCTTAGAAAAGATCGGCGCGGCAAGTCCTGGGCAGATCGTGGTTGCCCGCATTGAGCGCTGGCCCACGCCTCAGCGAGCTCCGGTTGGTGAATTGATCGCAGTTCTGGGACAAGCCGATGAGCCGGGCATTGCCACCGATATGGCAATTTTTTCGTATCAGCTGCCCGACGAGTTTCCCGATGAAGTCATCGCTCAAGCCAAGGGGTTTGGAGAGGCAATAGACCCGAGCATCGCCGAGCGCCGGGTTGATTTGAGAGAGCTTCCGTTACTGACCATCGACGGAGCGGATGCGCGTGACTTCGATGACGCCGTCTATGCCGCCCCGCGCGGAGACGGTTACCGGCTGATCGTGGCGATCGCAGATGTTGCCGAATACGTGTCCTATGACAGCCCGCTCGATGAGGAAGCCTGCCAGCGAGGGACATCGGTTTACTTTCCGGATCGTGTCATCCCGATGCTGCCAGAGGCCTTGTCCAACGGGCTGTGTTCGCTGAACCCGCAGGTTGACCGCCTGTGCATGGTCTGCGACATGAAGCTTGACGATCGCGGCAAGGTGAAGTCCAGCCGATTTTATGAGGCGGTGATGCGATCGGCTGCGCGCATGACCTATGCTCAGGTTGAGCGCATCCTCCTGCACGGTGATGCCGAGCTGATAGAGCGCTTTGGCCATGTCCTGGAGCCACTTAAGAATCTGCAAGCCGTTTACCGGAGCTTGTCGCGGCACCGTCAGCGCCGTGGGGCGCTGGATTTTGACAGTCAGGCCGTTTATTTCCAGTTCGATGCCGAGGGGCGGGTGGCCGACATCCGGCTCAGCGAGCGCCTCGAGGCTCACCGCTTGATCGAAGAATGCATGATTGCAGCCAACGTAGAAGCTGCGCGCTTCGTGGGCGGAAATTTGCCCCTGCTATATCGTGTTCATGAGCCACCGCAGTCGGAAAAACTGGAGGCGCTGGAGGAGTTTCTCAAAGCACAAGGAATCAACGTGCGCTGGAAAGACCAGCCGGATCCCGGCCAGTTTGCCGCCATTCAGAATTACGTCGCGGAATCTCCGCTGCGCTCTCTGGTCAATGCGGTGCTGCTCCGATCCCTGTCGCTGGCTGTCTACCAGCCGGAAAATCGCGGACACTTTGGCCTGGCGCTTTCCAGTTACGCGCACTTCACTTCTCCGATTCGTCGCTATCCGGACTTGCTCCTGCATCGCGCGATCAAGCATTTGATCAAAAAGCAGACCCGCGATCACTTTCCCTACAGCGGCTCGCGAATGGAAGAGCTTGGAAGACACTGTTCGTGGACCGAGCGGCGTGCTGAAGAGGCAACCCGCGACGTGGATGAGCGCCTGAAGGCGCAATTCATGCAACGCCACATTGGGGATGTCTTTGACGGCATTGTGACTGGTGTGACCAGCTTTGGGCTGTTTGTTGAACTGCCGGAATTCGGAGTCAGCGGGCTGGTGCACGTGACCGCACTGCCCAACGACTACTACCAGTTCGATCCTGTCACTCACTCCCTGACCGGCAAGCGCCGGGGAATTCGCCTGCGTCTGGCCGACCAGCTTCGAGTCGAGTTGGCCGGCGTCAATATTGAAGAGCGGAAGCTGGATTTCCAGCTTGCAGAGACGCCCGGCAAGAAATGAAGCGGGAGATTATTGCCGGCATCAACGCTGTTGACGGACTGCTGGACACCGCCCCTGAAAGTATCTGCCGGGTCTGGCTGAACCCTTCTTCGAAGCGCCTGGTCGAGTTGCAATCGCGGCTGACGTCGTGTGGGATCGCGGTCGAGGAGTGTGATGCCAGAGCACTGGACCGTCGCTCGCAGGGAGTTCGCCATCAGGGGGTTGTTGCTGAATTCAAGCCGCGGTCGCCACTGGGCGAAGCGGACTTGGAAGAGTTGCTGAGCACCGCCGATCTGCCGTTAGTGCTGGTTCTGGATGGTATTCATGACCCGCATAATCTGGGCGCTTGCATGCGCTCTGCGGCCGCCGCCGGCGCACTTGCCGTGGTTGTTCCGAAAGATCGCGCGGTCGGGTTGACGCCTGTGGCCAGGAGGGCATCGGCGGGCGCCAGTGAACGCGTTCCGCTGGTCGTGGTGACCAATCTGGCGCGATGTCTGCGCGGCCTTCAGGATCGAGGGCTCTGGCGGGTCGGGCTGGCCGGTGAGGCTGAGGGCAGTCTTTATCAAGCTCACCTGGACGGCCCGCTGGCGCTGGTGCTCGGCGGTGAAGAGCGGGGCTTGCGTCGTTTGACCCGGGAAAACTGCGACCAGTTGGTCAGAATACCCATGCCGGGAAGCACGGAGAGCCTCAACGTTTCCGTCAGCGCGGGTATCGCCTTGTTTGAAGCCTTGCGCATTCGTGGAGTAGACGCGTGAGTACACCAAGTATCCAGATTCATCTGCCCGCCTGGGTAAACGATTTCATCGCATCCCTGCCGCACTCTCTGGAAAGCCCGGAAGAGCGCATGCGGGTGGCTATCAGCCTGTCCGAGCAGAATGTGGTCAACGACAGTGGCGGGCCCTTTGGGGCTCTCGTTGTTGCGTCGGATACTGGTCAGGTGTTGGCAGTAGGGGTAAATCGGGTCGAGCCCGGCAACTGTTCCTCCGCTCACGCCGAGATAGTGGCCTTGAGCCTCGCCCAGCAGCGTCTGGGAACGTCCAATTTGGCCGAGGCTGATGTGGGTCCGGTGGAACTGGTCAGTTCTTGTGAGCCCTGTGCAATGTGCCTCGGGGCCGTGCCCTGGTCGGGTGTGAGTTCTCTTCTGTGCGGAGCGACCAAATCCGATGCCGAAGCGGCTGGATTCGACGAAGGAGACCGCTCCGATCACTGGATTGAACAATTGGCCGCGCGCGGCATCACAACCTACACTGGCATTCTGCGCGCAGCGGCTGCCGACGTCATTAATCGATACGCCAGAATCGGGCGAACGATTTACTGAACATCCAATTCAATCCGGGAGAATCCCTTGAAAATGAACCGCATATCTCGAGTGGCAGTGTTGATGCTCGCAATCCTGATGGTGGCCGGGTGCGCGACCACGACCGATCCGTGGACCGGAGAGCCGAGAGCGACACGGACCAGTCAGGGGGCTGCAGTGGGGGCGGGTATCGGCGCGGTTCTGGGCGCGATCTCAGGTGGTGACCGTCTGAAACGGGTCGCCATCGGCGCCGGTGTGGGCGCCCTGACAGGAGCGGCGGTCGGCTCCTATATGGACAGAAATGAACAGGAACTCAGGCGGCAACTGGCGGGCTCAGGCGTGAGCGTGACCCGGCGAGGGGATGATGTCATTCTCAACATGCCGGGGCATGTCACTTTTGACGTTGATTCGTCCTCGCTGAAACCCGAGTTTCTCGGAGTGCTGGATTCGGTCGCACTGGTTCTTCAGGAGTTCGATCAAACTGTTCTTGTGGTCGACGGCCACACAGATTCGACCGGCTCAAGAAGCTACAACCTACGGCTGTCTGAGCAGCGGGCCGGTAGCGTGGCTCGTTATCTGATCTCGCGCGGCATTACGCCTGCGCGGACAGCAACCTACGGGTATGGACCGGACTACCCAGTTGCCAGCAACGAAACCCGTGAGGGTCGGGCGATGAACCGTCGGGTTGAACTCACCCTGATGCCGGTGACCCAATAAGCGCTGGTCAGCTTCTGGCCCGGCGTTGAGACTTGCTGGCGCTGCCTTTGGCAGCTGCCGGCTGGAGCACCAGCTCGATGGGTTGGGGAGGGAGCCCCACATCCTCACGCAAAATCTTGTGGTCTTGCGGAGACAGCTCCTGATAGCGACCTGAACGAACTGCTGCCGGGAGAAAGACGGGGCCAAAGCGGACGCGCTTGAGCCGCGCCACCTGAGCGCCAACAGCCTCCCAAAGACGTCTCACTTCCCTGTTTCGGCCTTCAAGTATGACCACCGTATACCAGGCGTGGCCGCCCGTGACTTCGCCTGGGACGATGTCGGAAAAATTGGCCGGTCCGTCTTCAAGATCGACACCTTTGAGCAGCTTGTCGATCTGCTCGTCGCTGACGTGGCCGCGAATCCGGCAAAGGTATTCCCGATCCACTCCGCCAGAGGGATGCATCATCCGGTTGGCCAGTTCTCCATCTGTGGTGAGCAAAAGCAGACCTGCGGTATTCAGATCAAGCCGGCCAATGGCGATCCAGCGCCCTGTCTTGAGCCTGGGGAGCCGATCGAATACTGTCCTTCGGCCTTCGGGGTCACTGGTGGTCGTCACTTCGCCTTCGGGTTTGTGATAGATCAGGGTGCGGTGGTCCGGTGAGGCGGCCTGAATCCTGAATTCGCGGCGATCGATTTCGACCAGATCTCCGCTCCCTACAGTCGCACCCAGTTGAGCCGGCACTTTATTGACGAGAATGTCGCCATTGGCGATACGCGCTTCCAATGCTCTTCGCGATCCCAGCCCAGCTCTCGCCAGCACCTTCTGCAGTCTTTCAGAGCCCGCCTCCAGGGTTTCAGTCGGGGCGTGTGCGCTCCTAGACCGTCTTTGGGGCTTGTGGCTCTTCTTCGGCGTCTGGCCGCCCGTCGTCCGATTGTTCTGCGTTGTGCTCCGGGTTTTCTTCCGGGCCGTCTTCTTCTTGCGTCCTGGTGTCGCTTTCATCTTTATTCGCTTCGGCGGGCTCGTGTGCGACCGGGTGGATTAGCTCCAACTCGGGTTCGAGGTTGTCGATGTCCTTGATCTCGGCCAGAGTCGGCAGTTGATCAAGCGACTTCAAATTGAAATAGTCGAGAAAGCTGCGGGTGGTCCCAAGCAGTTCCGGTCGTCCCGGTACATCGCGATGGCCGACCACCTTGATCCACTCTCGCTCCTGCAGGGTTCTGAGGATATTCGCGCTGAGCGAGACCCCTCTGATCTGCTCAATCTCTCCGCGGGTAATGGGTTGTCGGTAGGCGACGATGGCCAGGGTTTCCAGCAGAGCCCTGGAGTAGCGGGGTGGCTTCTCGCTCCAGAGATTGGCAATGATCGGCATGAGCCTAGCCCGAACCTGAATCCGATAGCCGCTGCCGACTTCCGTCAGTTCGACGGCCCGGTTCTCCAGATCAGCATCGAGAGCGGCCAGGGCCTCTTTCAGCGGCCCGTGGCCCGGCTTTTCGTCG
This sequence comes from Wenzhouxiangella sp., assembly GCA_036351735.1. Taxonomy (GTDB): domain Bacteria; phylum Pseudomonadota; class Gammaproteobacteria; order Xanthomonadales; family Wenzhouxiangellaceae; genus Wenzhouxiangella. The sequence continues at coordinate 9,903 of JAZBPR010000165.1, forward strand.
TCCGGGAACAGGGCATTGAGCTGATTCAGGTTCAAAGGCCCGCCTGCGGCCAGCAGGGCACCTTCAACAACAACTTTAAGGTATGCGATGTCCATGTGGTTTTATCGGAAATCAGTCTGCGGGCGCGCGAACGTAGATCGGCGCAAAAAGATCTTGCTGTACGAGGTCAACCAAATGTTCTCTCAGAAGTTCGAGCAGGGCCAGGAAGGTGACCACGGCGCCCAGCCGGCCTTCCTCCATGTCAAAACACTGGCCGAATTCGACAAAGCGATGATTGGACACCAAGTCAATGATTCGGCTCATGCGCTCCCGAACACTCAAGGGCTCGCTCTGGATCTGATGATGCGCGAGCATTTCGGCTCGAGACATGACATCGCGCAAGGCAAGCAGCAACTCTCGCAGGTCCACTTCGGGTGGGACCTGGACTCGACCGTGGTCTTCTATGGCTGCAGAGGCCACGGAAAGGTCGCGCTCCATGCGGGGCAGTTCATCAAGGTCCTCAGCCGCCTGTTTGAAGCGCTCGTATTCCTGAAGCCGTCTGATAAGCTCTGCACGCGGATCGCCTTCGTCTTCTTCCTCCGGCTCCGGCCGCGGCAGCAGCATGCGCGACTTGATCTCGCCCAGAATGGCGGCCATAACCAGATACTCAGCGGCCAGTTCCAGGCGCATGCCGGCCATCATCTCGATATAACCGGTGTACTGCCGCGTGATCTCCGCGATCGGGATGTCCAGAATGTCAAGATTCTGGCGACGGATCAAATACAACAGCAGGTCCAGAGGGCCTTCAAAGGCCTCAAGGAAGACTTCCAGCGCGTCGGGCGGGATGTACAGATCGTCCGGCAACTTCAAGACCGGCTGTCCCTGGACGACCGCAAACGGCATTTCCTGCTGGGGGCTGGCGGTGGGCGTTGATTCCATCCGGTCAAGTGTAGCCTCTCAGACGCGACTTCGCGGTGCTGAGCGCGGCTTGTGCGAGCGCAGACGTTACAATTTGAGCTTAACCCTTGATCGGGAAACGACGGAGTCCAAAGCGACGTGCTTGAATCTGCAAGACTTTTTGAGAACTGGATAGTTGAACGACTGGCCGAACGATGTCCTGCGCTGAAGGATCGGTCATGACGACTGAGAGAGTGGCAACGATTCGCGAGCGTCTGGAGAGCGCCCTGGCTCCGGTTGAGATGACCGTGATCGACGAATCCCACCTTCACGTTGGACATGCCGGTGCGCGTGATGGACGGGGACACTTCAAAGTCCGAGTGGTCAGCACAGCCTTTTCGGGTTTGCCCAGATTGGCGCGCCACCGCAAGGTTTACGACGCTGTGGGCGAGATGATGACCACTGATATTCATGCGCTCAATATAGAAGCGGTGACCCCGGATGAAGCCTAGTTCCCTGATGGTCATTGCTATGACGAGCGTCCTGCTCGCCGGCTGCAGCGAAGAACCGGCCCAAAAAGCAGATTCGCTGGTTGCTCCCGATGATGTGATTCTGGTTGAGGTCGATGGCGAGCCCATCTCTTTGCCGATGCTTGAATTCATGATGGCCCAGCGCGGAATCACCGAAGATGATCACGATGCAATGCGCGCTTTGCTTGACGAACTCATCAGGCTGCGTGCCGTGGCGAACGCGGCAGAGCGCGATGGTCTGGCAGCCTTGCCGGAGGTCCGGGCCCAGCGCGCCCTGCGCGATATGGAAACCCTGCAGCTGCATTATTTCACTCAGGTCCATGAGGAAAATCCGGTGACCGATGAAGCGGTGGCGGAGGTCTACAACGCCCAGCTCCAGCGATCGGGAGACCGGCAATACCGGCTGCAAACCGTGGTCTATCCCCAGCAGGCGGATGCCTTGCTCCAGCTGGCGGCACTGGAGGATGGGCAGATCGACTTCGACCAGGTCGTTGCTGATGCCCGCGAGCAGGGTTTGACCGTGGAGCCGACCGGCTGGGTCGACCGCAGTCAACTAGGGCCTGAGATCGGCCCCTTGATCACTCAGGTGACCGAAGGCGAGTTTCTGCCCGCCCCGTTGAGCACGCCACAGGGCTGGCGGCTGCTTCGGGTCGAAGAGAGCCGGCCGTTGGACGTGCCGTCTCTGGATGAAGTTCGGGAGGGGATAGAGCGCCAGTTGGTTCGGCAACGACTGGAGGCGCTCGTTGAGGATTTATACGAGGCGGCAGAGATTACGCCCATGTTGCCTCTGGACGAAGTCAGTCAGTAAACAAACCCTGAGCTAGGGAAGTTGAACAGCCGGAGCAGGTTGCCAGTCTTCGGCCCGATGCTCCGAAACAACAGCGGTGTAAATGCCGCCTCGAACATTGAAATCGGCCGTCAGGCGCATGAAGCGCGGCGAGGTGGCAGCGACCAGATCATCAAGAATCCGGTTGGTGACGGCCTCGTGGAAAGCACCTTCGTCGCGGAAGCTCCAGACGTAGTTCTTGAGCGCCTTCAGCTCGACGCAGAAGCGATTCGGGACGTACTCCAGAAGCAGCTCTGCGAAGTCTGGCTGGCCTGTTTTAGGGCACAAGCAGGTAAACTCGGGAATGCGGATCCGAATGGTATACTCCCGCTCCGGCTGCGGGTTGGGGAAGACTTCAAGCTCCTTGCTGGGCAGACTGGGCACGCGGCTGTTTTCCTTTGATCAATGGGTAACTAGGGTCGGGGAGGCCTCCCCGACGTGCGGTATTAGAACAAAAACTTCTGGCTAAAGCGTCAATGCGACTCATCGCAATCAAACTTTCCGGATTCAAGTCTTTTGTCGAACCCACAACGGTTCGGTTTCCCTCCAATTTGATGGGAATCGTCGGACCTAACGGTTGCGGCAAGTCCAACATCATTGACGCCGTGCGCTGGGTGATGGGAGAAAGCTCAGCGCGTCAGCTACGCGGCGAGTCCATGAGTGATGTCATTTTCTCCGGGTCGAGCGCCAGAAAGCCTGTGACCACGGCCACGGTTGAGCTTGTCTTTGACAATAGCGAAGGTCGAGCCGGGGGAGAGTACGCCAGCTACAACGAAATTTCGGTCAAGCGTCAGGTCAGTCGGGATGGTCAGTCGGCCTACTTCCTGAACGGGACCCGCTGCCGCCGGAAAGATATTACCGATCTGTTTTTGGGCACAGGCCTGGGGCCGCGAAGCTACGCGATCATTGAGCAGGGCATGATTTCCCAGATCGTTGAAGCCCGGCCCGAGGAACTGCGAGCCTTCCTGGAGGAGGCCGCCGGTGTTTCGCGCTACAAGGAGCGTCGCCGCGAAACCGAAAACCGCATCCGCCACACCCGCGAAAACCTCGAGCGCCTGACTGACTTGCGCGAGGAGGTGGGCAAGCAGTTGGACAAGCTTAAACGCCAGGCCCGGGCCGCCGAGCGTTACCGCAAGTTCAAAGCCCGGTACCGCGAGGATGAGGCGAAGCTGACCGCGCTGCGGTGGCGCGAGACCAGCGCCGATGCCGAGCGGCAAAATGGAGAACTCAACCAGATCGAAAACCAGTTGCAGTCGGCTCTGGCAGACCAGAGAACTGCGGAAAAAGAGTTGGAATCGCTTCGACAACAGCAGCACGAAGCATCTGATAAATCTTCGAAGATTCAAGCAGAACTCTATGAAGTTGCTGGAGAAATTGCCAGGCTTGAGCAGGCAATTGAGCATCAGCGAGAGATTCGCAAGCGACAGCAAGCTGAATACGCCGAGACCGAGCAACAACTCAACGAACTTAAACAGCATCTGATCCTCGACAAGGCGCAGGTCAGCCAGAGCAATGACCTCATTGCCGAATTGACGCCGCGGCTGGCGCAGGTGCGATCCGATGAACAGACGGCAGCGGAAGAACTGGAAGCAGCCGAGCAAGCCCTTGTCGGGTGGCAGCAGCGCTGGCAGGAACACCAGCAGGCGGCCAGCAAGGCGGCCAGTCGATCAGATTTGTTGCGCCAACGAATCGAGCACCTTGATGACCGCATGTCGCGGGCTGCCGAGCGGCTGGAAAGCCTTCGGCAGCAGAGCGGAGACGAGCGGGTGAGCGAGCTCGATACTGAGCGCTCGCGGCTGCTCAGCGAAGTCCAGCGCGCCGAGCAAAGCTTGAAAGAGCAGCAGCAAGCGGTTTCCGAGGTCCGAAAAAAGATTGAAGGCGACCGAGATCTGATTGATCGCCTGAGAAACGAGCTGGAGCAGGCCCGCGCGCGCCGACATGAGCACCAGACCCGCTTGGAATCCTTACGCCTGATGAACCGTCAGGTCGATGATGAAAAGGCGAGCGAATGGCTTGCCAGTCAGGGTATCGAGGCAGGCGCCCGACTGCTTGAGCGCATTCGCATCACTGACAGCCGGTGGACACGTGCTGTGGAGTTGGTCCTGTCGGACTGGCTGAACGGGTTTGAGACCGACGCACTGGAGACTTTGACATCGGCCGATTTGCCCGATTTGGGGCTGGCGGTTTACGCCTCCGGGGATTTGGCACAGCAGCCCGACGGTACGCTGGGCTCGAAGGTTGAGAACGCTGGCTGCTTGAGTGCGCTGCTTGCCCGGGTTCACTGCGTTGATTCGCTTGCCGAGGGTCAAACCAGGCTTGCAAGCCTCGCCCCGGCTTGCACCGTCATTACTGCAGACGGCAACTGGATGGGTCACGGCTGGATGCGTCAGCCGTCTTTGCAGGCCGACGGCGCCGGGCTTCTCGAACGGGAAGCTGAAATCCGGGAGTTGCAGCAGATGGGCGAAAAAGATGGCGAGAAGATCGGCCATCTCGAGACCGATCTGCAGCAGGCGCGCGATGCGTTGACCGCATCGGAGGCGACCCTTCGGACCCATGAGTCGGCCTTGCGGGATGTCGAGCGCGAACTGGCTCAGCTTCAAAGCAAAACCAGTGCAACGGATGCGCGGTTGGAGGCCATCAAGCGCCAGCGCGAGCAGGTTGTCAAGGAACTGGAGGCTCTGGAACAACGTCAGGGTGAAGACGGTCAGTCAGTCACCCAGGCGCGTGGAGAGCTGGAAGAAGCCATGGGCTTGATGGCCGAGGCCGAAAAACGGCGTGAGCCTCTGCGTCAGGAGAAGACCCGACTCGACGAGAGCAGAGATACCGCGCGCCGGCAGTATCGGGAAGCGCGAGAGGTTCGGGAGGCAACCTCGCTAAAGCTGGAATCTTCCCGCGCCGGTCTGGATTCCTTGCGTCAAGCGATTGCCCGAATCGACAATCAGGTGGGTCAGCTGCAGAACCGCTACATGGAGTTGAGCGAGGCGCTGGCAGCTGGTGATGAGCCGGTCCAGGAGCAGCAGAAACAGCGGGATCAACTGCTTGATGGCCGGCTGAAGGTCGAAGAGCGCCTGCGCGAGGCCCGCCGCCATCTGGAGGATCTGGAAGCCAACTGGCGAAAGCAGGATCAGGCTCGTCAAACCGCTGCCTCGTCTGCCGAAGAAATCCGCCAGAAACAGCAGGAATCGAAGCTCAAATTGCATGAAACACGCCTGAAAGCCAAGGCGCTTTCGGAGCGGATTGTGGAGTTGGGCAGTGTGCCCGAGCAATTGTTGCAGGAATTACCTGAGGGTGCCGAAGCGAGTCAGTTTCAGGCCGAGCTGGAGCAGCTGGAAGACAAGATTCGCAAGCTGGAGCCGGTTAATCTGGCGGCGATTGAAGAACACCAGACAGAATCCGAGCGTAAGGAGTATCTGGATCGCCAGCACGCCGATCTCGAAGAGGCGATGGAGACGCTGGAAAAGGCGATCGGACGGATTGACCGGGATTCGAGGACGCGATTCCGCGAAACTTTCGAACAGGTCAACAAGAATATGGAAACCCTGTTCCCCCGTCTGTTCGGAGGCGGACACGGGCATCTTGAAATGGTCGGAGATGACTGGCTCACCGCAGGCGTGGCCATCATGGCGCGCCCGCCCGGAAAGCGAATCTCGCGCATTCATCTGATGTCGGGTGGCGAGAAGGCGTTGACGGCGGTCGCGTTCGTCTTCTCGATCTTCAATCTCAACCCGGCGCCATTCTGTCTGCTCGACGAGGTGGACGCACCTTTGGATGATGCCAACGTCGGTCGCTTCTCCGAAATGGTCCGCGAGATGTCGGAGCAGGTTCAGTTTCTTCTCGTCACCCACAACAAGGTCACCATGGAAGTCGCGCATCAAATGCTCGGCGTGACCATGCGAGAGGCTGGCGTGTCTCGAATCGTGAGCGTTGACCTTGATCACGCGGTGGAACTGGCAGAAAGTTGAGCCTGGCCGTTTCCGCGACGATTCGTTGATCGGTTAAACTTCAGTCTGTATTCATTCGGATACGACCGCCGACCTTGGACAACCTACGCCTCATTCTGATTCTCGTTGGCGTGCTGATTCTGGCTGCCATTGTCTTGCTGCATCGCCCTCGAGGACAGCGGAAAAGAAACCATGCACGCTGGCTGCAAAAACGCAGCGAGCCGGCCTTGGGCGAGTCAGATGGCGGAAAAGATTCGGACTCCGAAAGCGAACAGAAGGTTGAACCGATCCTGCAACAGACGAGTTTCCCAAGCTTCGGCGAGCGCCAGGCGCGCCGACAGCCGGAATCTCCAATCGACGAAGTTTCGACTGATCCCCCATCCGCGGATGCGGAAAAGAGGACATCGCAGCTGCGCCAACCCGACAAAATCGTGAGTCTTTTTGTGCGGCGGAAAGAAGAGCGTCGAATCAACGGCTCGGAATTGCTGGATGCCGCGGTCAAGGCGGGCTTGAGCTTCGGCGAAATGAATATCTTTCACCGGATTCACGAGGGCGATGAACGCCCGGTTTTCAGTATGGCCAACCTGACGCCACCGGGGCATTTCGATGCCAGCGCGTGGAACGTCTTTGACACCCCGGGGGTGGCCCTCTTCGTGACTCTGCCTGCGCCGGTGAGCGCACTGGATGCCTGGGATGCGATGCTGGCAACTGGACGGCGGATTGCAGAGTTGCTGAATGCAGAGCTGCTGGACGACACGAAGTGCCTGCTGACGCGTCAGAGGATTGCTCAGGTCAGGGATGAAATGCGCGACTACGACCGCGAGCATGGACTGAAGGGCAGCAACTGACGGCGGGCCGATGAGCAGTTCCCGGCATGCGAGCAACGACCGGGCTCATACCCGGGCCGAACAGTTACGACGAACCATCAACGAGCACAATTACCGATATTACGTGCTCGATCAGCCGACGGTCTCCGATGCCGAATATGATCGACTGTTGCGCGAGCTCCAGGATCTGGAGGACGAGCATCCGCACCTGATCACCGAAGACTCGCCAACCCAGCGTGTAGGTGCGCAGCCGGCAGAAGGCTTCGAGTCGGTCAAGCACAGTATCCCGATGCTCTCGCTGGCCAACGCCTTCAATGCCGAGGAGGTCGCGGAGTTTGATCGCAGGATTCGCGAGCGGCTGGATCTTGACGAGGTGACCTATGCGGTCGAACCCAAGCTTGACGGGCTCGCCATCGCGTTGCGCTACGAGCGTGGGCGTCTTGTTCTGGGTGCGACCCGGGGCGATGGCCAGCAGGGCGAGAACGTGACCAGCAATGTTCGGACCATCCGTTCGATTCCTTTGAGCCTCAGAGGGCACGATCTACCTGAGGTGCTCGAGGTCAGGGGTGAAATCTTCATGCGACGTTCGGGCTTTCGGGCGTTGAACGAACGTCTGGCGGCTGAAAGTCAGAAGACGTTCGTTAATCCGCGCAATGCAGCAGCTGGCAGTCTTCGACAGCTTGATCCTGCGGTGACCGCTAAGCGGC
>JAZBPR010000166.1:0-4013 GCA_036351735.1 Wenzhouxiangella sp.
GAGCAAGCCCTCAATACCGCCGTGATCGACGCCTTCGATATCAACTGGACGCGACTGAATGTCGCCCAGGCTCTGGCCATGGCTGACGACATCGAAGGAGCGTTTGAGGTTTTGGAGATGATGCTGGACAGCCCATCCCGGCAAAGATCTAAGCGACTGAGGCTCGACCCCCTGCTGGCCAACCTGCGCGATGATGCGCGATTTGAGCCCCTGATGATCCGCATTGACCGGGTGGAGCCGCTGAACTGAGCTTGCTCGCTGAACTGCGCGGCCAGCCGGCAGACCTGTGGTGCAAGCTCACTCCAATCGCGCAAATGGGTCTTTTTAGAAATTTGTTGTCAGTTGCCAGCAGTGCTAGCATTCTGCCAGCAAATCAATCAGCAGCGCTCATATGGCTAATTTAGGTATCCGAAAGCTGGACGATGCCGCCGTCAGGCCGCCGATGCCGCTAAGCGATATGGCCAGGAGCCTGTTTTCCGATTTGCCGCCTGGTGAAGATATCCAGCTACCCGAGCGCGAGCGCTCTGAGCCGATCGACCTGTGATCCTGCTCGACACCGACGTCGTGTCAGAACCCATGCGCGGCCGGCCGAATCCCGACGTCATTCGGTGGTTAAATGAACAAGACGCGGCCCAGCTGTATGTTTCGTCGATCACGGTTGCGGAAGTACATTTCGGTATCGCGTACCTGCCTGAGGGGCAACGTCAACGTCGATTGCGCGAGACCTTTGGGGTTTTTTTGGATCAAGCCTTTGATTCGCGCATCGTGTCCTTCCACAAAGCGTCGGCTGAGATCTACGGGCAGATCCGCGCGAGCCACCGTGCTCAAGGCCGACCCATCACCCCACTCGACGCACAGATCGCAGCCATCGCCCTGGAGAATGACTTGTCGCTTGCGACTCGAAACGTAAAGGACTTCGACGGACTGGATATCTTCATCCACAATCCTTTCGAGGCTTGAGAGGTTTGCCATGATCCTCCGCAGCGTCATGAAACACGTCCGCGATCAGAACTGGTTTGCGGTGTTCCTCGACTTCCTGATCGTCGTGGTCGGGGTCTTTATCGGCATCCAGGTGGCGAACTGGAACGAAGAGCGTCGGGAGGCGGCGCTCGGCATGGCGTATCTGGAGTGGCTGGGGGATGATCTTGTGGCGATGGAGACTCACCTTGAGGACAGGATCGAAGGCCTGCGAGGCCGTCATTCGCTGACAACCGCGTTGTTGGATTCTGCATCCCGGCCCGATGTGGATGACACCAAACTGACGCAGGCGACTCGGGCCTTTATCACGAGAGGCGGCTGGTCTACGCCGAACCTGACGATGATCGATACGGTCTTTGAGGACCTTTCATCGACCGGAAATTTCGGCCTCATCGACGAGGCCATCTGGCAGCAAGTCTCCTCGTATTACGCTGGCGTGCAACGCCTGATCAAGAGCCTCGAGATCTTTCAGGACTGGGCGCTCCCCAACGACAGTCGCTTGGCCTACGATCATGACCTGTTCCTGTGGGATGAACAGCTTGACGCCCTGCTCGGTCGTCCTGACGAGGAAAGGCTCCGCCAATCGGTCACTTCGGCAAGGACGGATCTTGCGCGCCTTGCAACGACCTATTACTACATCCAACAGGCGTCCCTCAGCGCTTATCAATCCGCACTCGAGGACACGAGACGGTTGATCGGCCTGATTGAATCCACGAGCCAGACCAGCCAATGATTCTCCGCTCCGTCATGAAGCACGTCCGCGACCAGAACTGGTTTGCGGTCGGACTGGATTTCTTGATTGTGGTCGTCGGGGTGTTCATCGGGATTCAGGTGGCGAACTGGAACGAGGAACAAAGCGAGCGCCGGGAAGAAGTGCTCATTGTCGAGCGGCTGGCGGTCGAGGTCGAGTCCCTGCTGGAGATCCAGCGCGAGCAACTGGCCGAAAACGAAGCGCGCGCGCAATTGGTGATCTCGATCAATCCGTTGCTGTTCGGACAGGAACCGCCGCAGCCACTGAGCGATGCGCAATGCATGGGGGTGGTCGCCTCTCACGTCATTCGACCGCCGACCGACGAGCTGCCGATCCTCGACGAACTCCAGGAGAGCGGGCGATTCGACCGGATCCGCGATCCCGAACTCAAGTCCCGCCTGCGCAACTACATTCTCCTTCGCCAGCGGGGACGGGGACACTACCGCGAAGTCACCAATGAAATGTTCCGGCTCCACAGCCGGTACGCCGAGGCGATCCGAATCGAGCGTGCCCCTCTCGAAGGCGATAGCCCGGCCCGATGGACCTCTCTCAGCGGCGAGGGCTATCGCTGGCAGGCACGATGCGACCTCGCTGCACTGAAGGCAAGCCCCCAGTTCCTCAACGAGTTCGTCGACAACGCGAGCCGGCGCGTCACCCACATGCGTTTCTACGAAGATCGGATCGCCGCCCTGAACGCGATCGCCGACGTGCTCCGGGCACGCTCCGAGCAGCCCTCGGTTCGCGAGGTCGAACGATGATTCCGCGCTCGGTCATTCGCCATGTCCGCGGACCAGAACTGGCTCGCGGCCGGGCTGGACTTCTGAATCGTTATTGTCGGCGTGTTCATCGGCATCCAAGTGGGGCGATCTTGACCGGCGGCGTCTAGACTCCGACACTGACCACTCATCACATTACGAGTCATTCGACATGAAGATTTTGATCGTTGCTGTTTTGGTTCTTCCGGTGCTGGTCGTCGGTGGCCTGTTCTATCTAGGGCAGAAATCTGCTGAAGGCGTAGCCACCGGTTTGCAGGGCGGTGAGTTAGCGCCCTGTCCTTCATCTCCCAACTGCGTTTCAAGCGAAGCCGGCACCCCGGCAGAAAAGCTGGTCGAGCCGTTGCCGCTGGCAAGCTGGGAACGGATTCCGTCAGTGATCGAGCAAATGGGCGGAGCCGTCATCACCCAGAATGCCGATTACATTGCAGCCGAATTCACGTCCAGCATCTTCCGCTTCGTCGATGACGTCGAATTTCGGCGCGGGACTGATCAGGTCCACGTTCGCTCTGCCTCCCGAGTGGGGCGCTCGGATCTTGGCGCCAACGCTAAGCGATTGAGTCAGCTGCGCGAGCGGCTTGAATAGCCGGCCAGCCTTGTCAATCCGCTCGCTGCATTAGTCGACCGGCACCGAAGCGTTTACTGCGCGAAAACTCAGATCGGTATCGGCAACCAGCCAGGTAAACATCACCCAGGCGGCAACGTTCTGCGCCATCTCGGCCGGCACGATCTTGTCGAACGTATCGTTGGGCGTGTGATGGAACTCGAAGATGTCTTCGCCGTTCTGGTTCAGGCGTGCGACCGGCATGCCCATGCGCTGCAGCGGAATCATGTCCGGGCCGCCGCTGCCCGAATTCGGGCCTCTGAGAATGCCCAGATGCTGCATTTCACGCTGCATGGCATCAAAGAAGGGATACGCGTGTTCGGCCACATTCGAGGTCAGCTGCCAGACCTCGCGAGCACCCAGATCACTTTCTGATCCGATGACGTGATTGGCCAGCGTGCCGTCTGCCGCCCGGGCCTCGGCGTAGGCACGCGCACCCAGCAGGCCGACTTCCTCGGCGCCAAACAGCACAACCCGGATGGTCCTGCGCGGCCGGTGCCCGCTATCCAGGATCAGCTTGGCTGCAGCCGTCGTGATGCCTACACCGGCACCATCGTCCAGCGCGCCCGGGCTGTTGTCCCAGCTGTCAAGATGGCCACCGATGATGACGATTTCTTCGGGCGCTTCGGCACCAACCACCTCCGCGATGACGTTGCCGCTGGTTGCCGTTCCTCGCCAGCCGGCCTCGGTGCTCATGCGCACGGTGATGGTTTCGCCGCGCTGGTGGATTCGCTCCATCTGGTCGGCATCGGGTGCGGCCAGCGCCATGGCCGGTATGCGCGTCCGGCGGCCCTCAACGCGGCTCATCATCCCGGTATGCGGAAAGCGGTTGTTGCTGGTGCCGACCGAGCGGATCAGTACGCCGACAGCACCACGGTCTTCAGCCTGAATCCAGGCCTGGGTGCGC
>JAZBPR010000167.1:0-6113 GCA_036351735.1 Wenzhouxiangella sp.
CGAGCGTATTCAGACGCCCACCGATATCGGAGCGGACTTCCAGAAAGCGGGTTTCGATGCGGTCCAGTCGGGCCAGCGCGTCGTCGATGCCCTGGCGCTGCAAGGCAGCATCGGCTGTCGTTCCGCTCGATCCCTCCAGCGCACCGATGAGGTCGCTTAAGGTCGCGAACACGCTCTGGTTGGCAGCCGGTTCGATGACGAACTCGTCACCCGCTTCCGGCGTGCCGCGGACGGTGACGTTCACGCCGGCAAACGAAATGCGATCTCCTGCGGTGTAGGCCACACCTTCCGGCACCAGCGGCAATGACGGAGTTAACGGTGTCGGATCCGCTGGATCGGGCACCAGCGTATCGAAGCCAGGCACGAGATTGCCAAGCCCGTCGCGCACCACGAAGCGCTCGGCGTCCAGGAACTCGACGGTATAGGTATCGCCATCGTAAGCCGACTGATCAATCGCGTTCTCGACCGCAATATAGCCACCGCCGGTATTGGCTGGATTCTGGCTGGCACTGACCACGCCATTGCCATCGCGAATGGCCATGAAGACCTTGTCGCCGGTATCGCCATCGCGCATCGTGATGCCGGGGCCAATACTCAACTCGCGCTGGATGCTGTCGCCCACGTAGTCAACGCCAGAGGCCGTTCGCACGAAGGGTTCGCTACCCGCCTGGGCTCCGGCAAAGATGAACTCACCGTCTCCATCGCGGGTGTTGGCAATCGCAACCAGCTGATCGAGGCGCTGGCGCAGCTCGACGGCAATCTGAGCTTTGTCACCATCACTGAGCGGTGCATTGGAGGCCTGTACCGTCAGTTCCCGGACGCGCTGAATCAGTTCTCCGGCAGACGCGACGGCAGTTTCTTCCACCTGAAGACGCTGGCGCGTGCGGCTCACGTTGCGGTTGTAGACGTCGTTGACCTCAACCGCGCGTTCCAATTCCTGCAGGCGGGCCGCGCCCACCGGATCATCGGAGGGGCTGTTGATCTTGCGGCCAGTTGAAAGCTGCAGCTGGGTCTGGTTCAGCGTGTTCTGCTGGCGCAATACGCCAGACAGGCCTTGCTGATAAATCTGGGCTGTGGAGATACGCATATCGATTACCTCACCGCGTTGATCAGGCTCTGGAAGACCGTGTCGGCCACCCGGATCACCTGCGCATTGGCTTCATAGGCCTGCTGAAAACGAATCAAGTTGGCCGCCTCTTCTTCGAGGTTCACGCCGCTGACCGACTCACGGGCGGACTGAGACTGGGCAAGCAGACCTTGCTGGGCCAGCAGCGCGGTATCGGCGGCTGCCGTTGCACTGCCAACTTTTGAAACCAGCGCATCAACCTGACCAAAAAGCGTGCTGTTGCCGTTGTCGAGGATGTTCTGCTCAAACAGGCCGGCCAGACGCAAGGCATTCCGGTTGTCGCCGGAGCCGCTGGTATTGCTTTCGACGCTGAACTCGTCACCAGCGACAGGCGCACCGTCAATCTGGATGGTCCAGCCGTTGTAGGAAATGTCATCGCCGCTGGTAAACGGCACATTGGCTGCCAAAGCGACGCCAGCATCGTTATCGAAAACGCTGAACGTGGTCGGCGGATCATCGAAGGTGATCGTTACGTTGTTCAGCAACGCGGGATTGCCAGCATCAGCGGTTTCCCCAAAGGAGACTGTCGCGTCGCTGATATTGCCCAGATCAGCACCAGCTCGCACCGGCGCGGCCGCTGCCAGCAGAGCAGGATCGCTGAACAGGGTCCGCATTTCTCCTGCGGCAGTGCGCGTGGGCTGGATCTGGAAACTGTCTCCGGCAGCCGGCGGCGGGGCAGCGAACTGCAGCGCCAATCCCTCGGTCTGGACCACATTGCCTGCCAGCAGATCCGCTTGCTGGCCGGCGCTCAGCGCCACCGACTGCCCGGTTGAGGCATTGGTCAGACTGAAACTGGTGCCATCAAAATCCAGACGGTAGTCGTTCCCGGTCAGCCCAGCAGGATCGGCAATGCTGACCTGCAGATCAGCCGCACCGGCGTTGCTGGATGCACCCAACACTTCAGGCCCACCGACCGCAAAGAAGTCCGTACCCAGTTGGCCGTTGAGATCCAGCCCCTCGCCTTGCAGGCGATTGAACTCCTGGGCGAGTGCTACAGCGGAGCGACCGAGCTCATTCTGGGTAGGCTCGAGTATTTCGCGTTTGAAGTCCAGCAAGCCGCCAAGTTCTCCACCGGTCAGCTGGCGGGTGATTGGGGTCGAACCGATAAACACTTCCTGAGTCTGTGGCCCAAAAGTGCCGGCACCAACGCTGAGCGTATTGACGTTGCTGCCCAGTACCAGGTTCTGGCCGTTGCCCACGAACACATTCACCACGCCATCGCCCTGGTCGATGGTGCTGACTTCGATTTTTTGCGACAAATCCGAGATCAACTGATCACGCTGGTCCAGCAAATCATTGGGGCCGGCTCCACCCGATCCGCCCGCCGCACGCGCGATACGTTCGTTCAACTCTGCAATGGAGTTGGCCAGTCCGTTGATCTCGTCAACGGTACCGGAAACCCGACCGTCCACTTCGCGCCCAATGGATGCAAGTTGCGAATTGAGCGTATTGAACCGTCGCGTGAGCGACTGCGCTTCAGAAATCACGACCTGACGAACAGGCGTGGATGAGGGATCGTTCGCCAAGCCTTCAAGGCTGGAGAAAAACGACTGCAGGCCGCCCGACAAACCGCTGGCTTCGCTACCCACGATATTGCCGACCCGGCCGGCCAGACCGGCAAAGGTGGACAGACGCCCCTCACCCGACAAACCTGCACGAACCTCATCGGTCAGAAACCGATCGAAGATGCGGCTGACGCTGCTGACTTGCACGCCAGTGCCCTGGAAACTGCCACCCAGGAACTCGGGCGGGCGCGAAACAAGGTTGACGCGCTGACGGTTGTAGCCTTCAGTCGAGGCATTGGTAATGTTGTTGGCGGTGGTCGCCAGGGCACGCTGGGTGGCCAGCAGCCCGGATGTTCCGATCTTCAGCATGACTCTCTCTCTCCTGCCGGCGCTGGGCCGGTGTTCAGCAGACAGGTCAATTCCCGGTTGAACCTGTTTGCCGTTGATGCTCTTTTAGCGGCGAGGGTCGGCATTTCTTTAGCCTTCCGTGCGCTCGCGCACGGTATCGACCAGACGCTCGATCTTGCTGGCGTAGTTCGGATCAGTGGCGTAGCCGGCCCGCTGCAGTCCAACTGCAAAGGCCGCAGGGTCGGAGCCGGCCTGCAGCGCCTCGGCGTAACGCGGGCGAGAGCTGAGGAAATCGACGTAGTCGTTGATCGCGGCTTCCGGTGAGGGGTAGGCACGGAAACGAGCGCGTTCTCTCACCGCTTGTCCGTCAATAATCTCCAGCGTGGTCACGGTGACGGTCTCGCCCTGCCAGTCAGATCCGGCCTTGATGCCAAACATGGCCCAGGCCGGTGATCCATCGGGGCGCTGCATCACGTGCCGACCCCAGCCGGTCTCGAGTGCCGACTGGGCCACGATGGCCTCGGCTGGCACACCCAGTCGTGCGGCCGCACGCCGGGCCAGCGGCAGCATGTTGGCAATAAAATCATCGCGGCCCTCGAAGGCCGGTGCCCGACTTGGTACCGGGCTCTTCAAATCTGAAATCGCCGAAACCGGCTCGGGCGGCAGCACGGCATTCATGGCAACCGCATCAGCACTTGCGCTTTGTGTTGCAGAAAAGACCGGCGGCGGACGGATATCGACGCGCTCTGGCACCGGAAAGCCGCCTTCGGGAATTTCTGCCGGGGTCTGTCCGCCCGGTTTCATCTGCTCGACCATCATGTCGGCCAAGCCGATTCCGCCGTTGCTCGCCATATCCAGCGCCATCTGGCGGTCGTAAAGCTCCATGTAGCGGTCCATCTGGCTGGAGTTGAACAACTCCCCTTTGATGCCGGCATCACGCATGGACTTGAGCATCAGCTGAATGAACAAGGCCTCGAACTGCTGGGCGGTTTCGCGGGTCGCCTTGGGGTCGTTCTGCTGCGCGCCCAGGCGCAGCTCGGCCATCTTGCCGCTGTCGGCAAAGAAGGTCGAACTGGTGGACCCGATGCTCACGACTGATCGCGCCTCGTCAGATCACGATCAGCTCGGCGCGAAGTGCGCCAGCCTGACGAAGGGCTTCCATGATTGCCACCAGATCGCCCGGTGCCGCGCCCACCTGGTTGACGGCCTGGACGATGTCGTTGAGCTCAACGCCTGCGTCGAACAGGAACATTCGTGAGCCCTCTTCCTCGACCTCGATGCCGGTTTGGGGCACCACCACGGTCTCGCCATCAGAGAAAGGCCCTGGTTGAGAAATCTGCGCCCGCTCGGTGATCGTCACCGACAGAGAGCCATGCGCGACAGCGGCAGGTAGCACGCGAACGTTGGAGCCGATCACGACCGTGCCGGTGCGTGAATTGACAATGACTCGAGCCGGCGCGTCGCCTGGATGGACTTCCAGATTCTCCAGCGTGGAGACATAAGAGATTCTTTGCGATGGATCGGCCGGCGCCCGGACTTCGATCGAGACCGAATCCAGCGGCCGCGCGGTTCCCGGGCCCATGACCTGGTTAATGGCTTCAACCACGCGGTGCGCGGTGGTGAAGTCCGGGGTATGCAGGTTCAAAAGCAGGGTCTCGGAGGCCAGGAAACTGGTCGGCACTTCGCGCTCGACTGTTGCCCCGCTGGGAATACGACCGGTCGAGGGCACATTGACCGTAATGGAAGACCCATCCTGCCCGGACACACCAAAACCGCTCACCGTCAGGTTGCCCTGCGCGATGGCGTAGATCTGTCCATCAGCGCCTCGAAGCGGGGTCATGAGCAGACTGCCGCCTCTGAGCGAGTTGGCGTTACCGATGGAATTGACCGTCACGTCAATGGTCGATCCCGGTTTGACGAACGGCGGTAGCTCGGCCATCACGGTGACGGCCGCGACATTCTGCAGCTGAGGGTTGACGTTATCCGGCACGGTGATGCCGAACTGCTGAAGCATGTTGTTGATCGACTGAACGGCGTACGGCACCTGGGAGGTCTGGTCACCCGTGCCATCCAGACCAACGACCAGACCAAAACCGACCAGCTGGTTGGTTCGCACGCCCGAAACCGAAACCAGATCCTTGAGTCGCTCGCCCTGGAATTGTTGTGCAGGCGCTTCGAGGCTCAGGATCAAGGCCAGCAACGGAATCAGAATCAGGGGCAGACGTGTCATGACATTCACCTTTAAAAGGGCATCCAGGGGGACTGGAAGAAGCGGGCCAACCAGCCCTGGCGGTTGGCGTCATCGATGGCGCCGGTGCCGCGGTAGTCGATGCGGGCATCGGCAATCTTGAAGCTGGGCACTGAGTTGTCCGGCAGGATGTCTGCAGGACGCACGATGCCCGCGATACGCAGGAATTCGCGACCCTGATTGACCGTGATCCACCGCTCGCCCTTGACCATCAAATTACCGTTGGGCAAGCGCTGATAAACCGTCACGGTCATGCTGCCAGCCATGGAGTTGGACTGGCTGGAACTGCCCGTTCCGTCGAATTCGTTGGTCGAGTCCATGGCACCACCGAACAGCGGCAGCGCTCCGGAGTTGTCGCGCCGCGTCGGTGCACGGCCAAACACCGTCGGGTTGGTGATCTCGGCGGTGGTCTCCTTGGACGTTGAAGTCGTCGCGCTGGTCGAGGCGGTTGTGTTTTCAGCCAGAACGACGGTCAGGGTGTCGCCGACCCGGCGTGCCTTGACATCTGCAAACAATGCCGCACCCGTCGCCTGCTGATAAATTGCCCCATTGGGCGGGCCGAAGTCTTCGATGGGCGGCACCTCCGGGAACGTCGGATCCCAGTCGGGAATCTTCTGCGGAGAGGCGCAGGCGGCCAACGTGCCGATAACGGCTAAGCCAAATAGAGTTTGAGCCAGCGTTTTCATTACCTCACCTACAGGTTGTTGTTGACGTAGCGCAGCATCTCGTCGGATGCAGAGATCGCCTTGGAATTCATCTCATAGGCGCGCTGGGTTTCGATCATGTTGACCAGCTCTTCCACCACGTTGACGTTCGAGCTTTCCAGCGAGCCCTGCGCCAGAGCGCCGAGTCCATTGATGCCGGGATTGCCCTGCAGCGGCGGGCC
>JAZBPR010000168.1:0-3311 GCA_036351735.1 Wenzhouxiangella sp.
AAAAGCTGGCTGCCATCACGGTCGACGTGTCCACCGTGGAAATGCCTGAACTGGCCGGTGAACTGGATGCCGCGCGGATCATGCCACTGCCGACAGTCGACCCGGAGCAATTCGCCATGGGTCAGTTTTCCTACGAAACCACGGTAACGCTGGGTGAGCAGCAAATGCAGATTCCGGCCACCCGACTCATCGAGATGACAGAAATGGATGGCGAATCCGTCCTGCGCATTCACTCAACATCGCAAGGTCCGATGGGTGAGGCCAGTGACGAGTTGATCCTGGATGCAGAGAACCTGCGGCCGTTGTCACGTCTGGTTAATCAGGCAGGCGCAACCATCACCGTTAGTTTCGACAGCCGCGAAGTGAGTGGCGCGATTGAAGCCGGGGGCCAGACAATCCCCATCAGCATCGAGCTTGAAGCCCCGCTTATTGCCGGAGAAGCCGGTTTGGAAGCGGTGCTTGCCTCTCTACCGCTCACCGAGGGCTACCGTACCTCGTTGCGGGTGGCCGAGATCGGTGCGCAACAAAGGGTTCGATTCTTTGCTGTAGAAGTCGAGGGTTCTGATGAAATCGAAGTCCCGGCAGGGAACTTCGAAGCATGGCGGATCTCTGTAAGCGCTCTTGACAATGAGGGTGGTGATCAAACGATCTGGATGAACCAGACCAGCCCCCGCATGATGGTAAAGACCGAGGGTCGCCTGCCCCCACAAATGGGCGGCATGGCCTACACCACGGTGCTGACTGAACGTCCCTAGGAAAAAAAGAACCCGGCGGGAACATCCCGCCGGGGTTGGACCAGAAAGCGACTGACGTAACTGCTTCGGGGTAGAGAGAGAGGAGGGGTAAGCGTCAGTCGCTGCCGATTCAGTCAGCTCTGGTCGAAACAAATTCCGGGTAGGCTTCCATGCCGCACTCGCTCATGTCCAGCCCGGAAAACTCTTCTTCCTCCGTGACCCGAATACCCATTGCGGCCTTGAGCGCCGCCCACACAATCAAGCTGGTCACGAAGACAAACAGGAAAATCGCGGCTAAGCCCGCCAGTTGGCCGATCACAGTGGCTTCCTCGTTGCTCAGAAGCACCGCCAAAACGCCCCACACTCCAACGACGCCATGAACGGAGATCGCACCAACCGGGTCGTCAATCTTGAGTCGGTCCAAACCGACGATGGAGAACACCACGATGATTCCACCGATCGCACCGATAACGGACGCCAACAGTGGAGACGGGGTCAAGGGACCAGCGGTAATGGCCACCAGACCCGCCAGCGCGCCGTTCAGCGCCATGGTCAGATCGGCCTTTCCAAACATCAGGCGCGCCAGCAAGAGGGCTGCCACCAAACCACCCGCGGCCGCCAGATTGGTATTGACGAACACTTTGGCCACGTTGTTAGCCGAATCAATGTTGGACACCATCAATTCTGATCCACCGTTGAATCCAAACCACCCCATCCACAGGATGAACATGCCAATGGTTGCCAAAGGCAGGTTGCTGCCAGGGATCGCATTGATACGACCGTCCCGGCCGTATTTACCCTTTCTTGGTCCCAGGAGCAGGACGCCGGCAAGCGCTGCGGCAGCCCCAGCCATGTGGACGATGCCTGAACCTGCATAGTCGGCGTAGCCAAGATCGCTCAGGAACCCGCCACCCCAGCTCCAGTAACCCTGAATGGGGTAGATCACACCGGTCAGGACAACGGCGAAAGCCAGAAAGGCCCAGAGTTTCATCCGTTCGGCAACAGCCCCGGATACGATGGACATGGCAGTCGCCACAAACACAACCTGAAACATGAAGTCCGACATGTTGGAGTAATAGATGTCGCCCTCGCTTGCCAGAACCTGTTCAACCGTGTTGTCGCCGCCTAGAAAAAAGCTGAGCCCCGGAATGATTCCATTGGGTCCGCCGCCGTACATCAGGTTGTAGCCGATAATCATGTACATCAGGCAGGCGATTGCATACAGCGCCACGTTCTTGGTCAGAATTTCTACGGTATTGCGCGAGCGAACCAGACCTGACTCCAGCATGGTGAAGCCGGCTGCCATCCACATCACCAGCACCGCACAGATCAGGAAATAGAAAGTGTCCAGGGCATACTGGACCTGAATAATTGATGATTCCATGAATTGTTTCTCCCTGGCTGGTAGTGGGGGCTAAAGGGCGGCTTCGTCGACTTCGCCGGTTCGGATCCGGATAACGCGTTCGAGCGAGGTGATGAAAATCTTTCCGTCTCCAACCTTGCCGCTTTGGGCACTGGCGAGGATGGCGTCGGTGACCATCTCAAGGTCGTCATCCTTCACTGCAACCTCAAGCTTGACCTTCGGCAAGGCATCGACCTTGTACTCTGCACCCCGATAGAGTTCGGTGTGCCCCTTCTGGCGGCCGTAACCTTTAACCTCAGTAATGGTTAATCCTTCAACACCAGCCTGCTCCAGCGCTGATCGCACGTCATCGAGCTTGTAGGGCTTGATGATGGCTGTGATTTGTTTCATGCGGCTTCTCCTCACATTGATCCTGGTTGATCCGGCCTTCCCGCAGCGGCAGCTGGAAGTCTTGGATGGTCGGCCATGCCGGCTCGCCCAGAACGTATACGCAAGGGGCGTGCCATTCAGCAGAAAATAATCTAAACATATGTTTCATATGCTATTTATTTGAAAAGTCAAAATTCGATCTGCTTTGAAACTCAACAGAATCCCAGGCCGGTGCACTACTTTTGCGCGTCGCACAATTGTTGAGTGGCGGGAATGATCGCCACCCCTGCTTCAAAAACAAGCAAGCGGAGATCTGCATTGCTTGATAATTGCTCTACTGGCGGAACGGAACGCCCATTATTGCGGGGTAACTGACTGATTTTATTGCTTTAGAACATTGATGGCACAGCTTGTGCAACGCACTAGAGCAAGCGCACGGACAGTCCCTGCGTTCCAATCGCTAAACAGGAGGCGGTGTCATGATTAAAGCATCTTCAATAACGGCGGTTTCAGCCGCATTGGTCGCGGGCGCATTTGCCGTTCTTCCAGCTCAAGACCTCAGGGCCGAAGTCAGTGCCAACATCGGCGTCGTATCCAACTACTTCTTTCGGGGTTTTTCTGAAACCGATGGCGGGGCCGCTGTACAGGGCGGACTGGACTACGCTGCCGACAACGGTTTCTATGTGGGTACCTGGGCTTCCAACGTCGACTTTGGCGACGACACAAGTTATGAGCTTGATCTTTACCTCGGCTTCGGTCAGGAACTTGACAGCGGCCTGGGCTACGACGTCGGCTACATCTACTATGCCTATCCAGACGCTCCCGGCAGTGCAGACTTCGGCGAG
>JAZBPR010000169.1:0-29791 GCA_036351735.1 Wenzhouxiangella sp.
CGGGGGCGGGAATCGCAGGATGGATCTAAATCCATGAAAGAATAGAAAAACAAAATCGTTAAGCCAAGCAGATGCCCCCAAATGTGCCCCCACTATTCGCTCGCGCCATGATGCGGGTCAATATACGGGAAGCTTTGCGGCCCTCAGCGCTCACCAATCCGGACTCGGTCAGCGAATGGATCTACAATCTGGTCGCCGTTCTGGACCATCTGACGACCAGTATGCTGAATACTGACAAAGTCCTACTGCTGTCGCTTCAAGATGTCATGCGGGCTGAATATCCTAAAGTGGTGACTAACTCACAATCGACATAGATCAGAATAGCTCATTGAATCCCCGCCCATCCGTATCCATCGGTGCAAAGAGCTTGCAAGCTTTAAATCAAAATCATAAGGATGGATGCCCAGCCTTAGCGCTTTACCGCTAAATTGACTCCACAAACGATTGAGCTGATTCAATCCCGCCACAGAGAGAGCTCTACAGAAAGTATCGGTTTCGAAACCGGCTATTGGCAAGCGAACAAGACGCTGCTCAGGGACCGAATACACTCCGGCCAGCGTTTCATATTGCTGGAACGGCAGGCGGTCTAGGAGCGGAGGAGAGATATTGCCCATCGCCCAAGCGGGTGGCACATAGAGCTTAGGGGGCATTAGATCATGCTTAGCAAACCAGGCATGATTTCGCAGCATTAACCGAATGATTCCAAATCGGGTGAGAGCCAGATGTTCGGCGGCACGTCGGGAAATTATGCGGCTGTGAAGCCAATGTTTAGGGCCACGAATTCGCTGAGCCTTGTGGGTCCATCCGTGACCAGCCAGTTCAGCTCCTTCATCGATCAGCTGCCGGAGGCGTTCTATGTGTTCTGGTCTCCAGGCCGCTCCTGGAACGACCAACAATGTTACCGGTGTGAGGCCCGCCTGATTCAAAAGCGCAAATATTGTCTCCGTGCGCGTTAGTGTGTCCGGCATCACGTCGTGAATCGACACCAGCAGACGCATGCTTAGTCGGTCTCTTCGCCGTTCAGCAGAGTTTGCCACCCAGCTAAGCTTTCGTCATTGAGTTGCAGAGCCGCTTGCCGAGCGTTGTGGGCTCGCGCCTGATGACTGATTGAGTCCTGTTTGGCCATGGCGGCCAGTACCTGGTGAAGTGGCTTGTACCGACTAAAGACGGTCAGATGTGCCGCGAGTTGGGGCCAGTCAGCAATTCCGCAGGTCTCTGTGACGGCAACCAGGCGAGCGCGCGCCATCGCTTCAAAAGCCACACTTCCAAAAGATTCCAACTTCGAAGGCAGAACCAGTACGTCATGGGCATCTATCTGAGCAACTAAGTCAGCGCGGTTGAGCCACCCCAAATGATTAAGATTGGCAAGCTCGGAGGCCGCTTGTTGAACAAGCCGGCGTAATGGGCCTTCACCAACCACCGTAAAGTTTAACTGGGGCAGTTGTCTAGCCGCTTCAATCACTTGGTCAAGCCGTTTCTCTGGGGCTAGGCGACCGGCAAAGAGAACGCTGCTTACTTGTCCGGGTAGACTTTCTACTGGCTTCTGCAGCACTGAGGGCGGCAGCAGGGTACCGATTCGGGTTGTCCGCTTGGCACCGAGATTGTTGGCCAGTTCTATCATGGGCTCGGCATTGCACAAGACTTGCTCTGCATTTCTGAACATCCAACGATCAACTGTTCTACAGTACTTGCGGCTTACTAGGCGAAGCGGAGCAAAGTGATAGACGTCGGTCACTGAAGCATAGTCGGTATGGAATCCAACCAGCAGCCGAGCCTTTAATTTCCGAGCCCAGCGCGTGCCGGCCAGGCCAAAAGGACCTGGTGTGGCGCAAACCACAACATCCGGACGGTGATTCTCAAGACACCGCCCGAAATCGAATGGAGATGGCACAACTAGACGTTGAGTGCCATCTCCGGGCAGCCGTGTCTTCAGGATGGGGTTTACCGGCCCAGCAGGCCCAATGGGCTGACAATCAAACGCGTCCCCTGAGAGTTGCGCCATCAGGTCGCAGTAGTATGCGCCCACGCCATTGCGCTCCGGTAGGGCATCGGAAACAATGGTAACCCGGACGGGGCCATGTTTTTGTTGGCGTGCTCCTTCAGTCTGCATCAGCATGTGCGTAGACTCCTGGAAAACTCGCCCGCACACCTTCTTCGCTCAGGCCGAAGTCAGCCAGTCGATAGCTGTGCGCTGATCGGAATGAGCGCGATTGCTCATCCGCTATTCGTAGTGATTGTTCGAAAGCAGCATCTAGCGACAAATCCAGATGCTGATAGGCCGCAATCACTGATTCGGCCAAGTGATCGTGCAAATCTGAATTCTCGATGATGACTGACTTGCCGGGGTGCTCCCGTGCGAATCGTTCCAGATGGTCGTAGTAGAAAGCCAGCAAATCAATAAACCGTTGGCGGACAGCAACAGGTATCTCGTTAAAGCCACTCAGTCGAAGAGCGGGTTCGACGCTGCTGAGCTGCGACGGCACGGTTCGAAGAGGGTCGCGATCACAGATCAGGAAACTGGCCTCCGGAAAGGCCTTGAGCAGCGCTTCCGGAGAGCCGGAAAAAGACGCGTTCTTGGACAAAAACCGCTTTTCGGATCCGTAAACATACAAATGCTTCTGGACACAGGCTTTGTAGAAGCTCATCAGCCGACTTTGCTGTTCGGCATCAACCTCTCGGTCCAGTCTGGCAATCTGCCATAGCCATCCTGCATTCGGGAAAACAACGACCAGAATGAAACACTGTACCGGCAGTAGCATGGCCAGGAAGTCTTCTTCCGGTGCGGTGAGTGACAGCGGATGCACATCTTCCACTCCTCGGCTCAACCGGCGTCCTATTCCGCCAAGCGTCCGCGCGAAGAACCCGCCTAACGTGCCATCGAGTCGTACTAGCGCTTCACTAAGGCGCCTACTAGTGACCGAGAGGCCGAAGATACACTCCCATAGCCTGAAGGTTGTTGCGGTCGAATCCTGTGCCAGAACATGATGGAGATGGGTGGTTCCTGATCGCGGAGGGCCCACGACGAAGATCGGCTCACGAACCTGGACTTTACGCCAGCCAGGAAAGAAAATCTCGTCGAGTGCAAAGCCTAGCCACTGAATCAACTGCAAGGCCACGAACAGCGGCCAAACCAGCGCGATAAGCAAGGCTCCAAGCAGAGAACGTCCCTCGCGCACGGGCGAAACCAGAGTGCTGAACCACAGACGAGCCGATAAATAAAGGCTGGACAGAAACAGACGGAACATGGCAGCCGCTAAGATAATCTGGTCAAAGTGTCTCATGGCTTTGCGACAGAAATATTTCAGTAAATCAGTCGCTTCTCTGCTAACACGACAGGATGGATCTTTGTCTCGGCATCGTTCAGGTAGCAAATTTGCCGATACTGATACGTGTTTCCTAGGGACTGCTCTTCACACTGAGGGCTTGCTCGAGTACTTGCCGAAGGTTTTCTTCAGGAGAGGCTCGATCTCATCAGCTGGTAATGGTCGAGAAAACAGAAACCCCTGAGCGTATTCACAGTTGTGGGTTTCAAGGAACTTCAGTTGCTCTAGTGTCTCGATACCCTCGGCTACGACCTTTAATCCAAGGCTCTCAGCGAGATTGAGGATGGCGCGGGTGAGCAACTGAGATTTCTCACCGCGCTCTATATTCTGGATAAAGCAGCGATCGATCTTTAGGCGGTCGATCGGCAGATTCAGCAGATAACTCAAAGAGGAATACCCGGTTCCAAAATCATCGATAGCCAGCTGCACCCCCATTCGGCCGAGGCGTTCAATGTTGGCTACCGAACGATCGACGCTTCGCATGATGGTTTGCTCGGTGACCTCGAGAATAAGGTTCGATGCGGGCAGGCCCGACTGTTTGAGTACCTGAGCCGTGAAGCTTGGAAGTCGAGCATTCTCCAACTGCGTGAACGAGAGATTGACCGAGCCAGAAAGATCGAGATCCAAACGACTGTTCCAGTCAACGATTTGCCTGCAGGTCTCATGGACCACTAAGGTGCCGAAATCATCCATCAGCCCCAGCTCATCGGCCAGCCCCAGGAACTCACCCGGACTCACGATACCGTGGCCAGGGCGATTCCACCGAATCAAGCTTTCCACGCCGATGATCCGATGGCTAGCGAGCTCGATAATGGGTTGATAGTAGACTTCGAGCTCTTTGTTCTCGAGCGCGTTGCGAAGGTCGTTCTCCATCGAAAGACTTGCTCGATTGCTGACTAGCATATGGCGGGCAAAAATTACTTGCCGGTTCTTACCGTCGGCTTTGGCACGGTACATGGCCACATCGGCGTTGCGCTGGAGCTCTTCGGCGTCTTCAGAGTGACTGGGAAAGAAGCTGATGCCGATACTGGCGGTCACAGTGACCTCAACTCCGTGGATGCTGAAGGGTGCTCTCAAGGTCTCGACAAGCTTCTCAGCAACTTCAGCGGCAGTATTTTCAGATGGAATGCCTTCCAGTGTGACCGTGAACTCATCACCGCCGAGCCGGCTGACCGAATCGATTCTTCGAACAGTCGCGCAGAGCCGCTCTGATACTCTGATCAGCAATTCATCTCCGGCAGCGTGTCCAAGCGTGTCGTTGACTTCCTTGAAACGGTCGAGATCGATGAATAGAAGGCCGACTACCTCCTGCGATCGTTCTGCCCTCAAGCAGGCCTGATGCAGGCGATCAACAAACATCAGTCGATTCGGCAATCCGGTCAGATGGTCATAGTGGGCCAGCTTGAACAAATGCTGCTGTTTTCTTTCGCTCAGCAGTGCCAACAGATCATGACCAAAGCCTACGCCTGCATAGCGTCCGTCCTCGGTCAGGATAAAGCCATCCTGCATGGCGCTCATTCGTTCATTCAGAATAATGCGGGTCAGATCATCCACCGAGGTCGACGACTCAACGATCACTGGATCCTGAATCATGAACTCACCGACTCTGCTGTTGCCGTAAAGCTCCCTCGTGAAAGGCCGACTGAACAGCTCATTGAGCATATTGCGGTTCATCAGACCAACAGCACGGTCGCCGTCAAGGATCACCAGCGATTTAAGCTCATCATTAGATTGGAATAGGTCATGGACCTTGTGCAGAAACGTTTCAGTCTGTACAGAGGGGCAGGCTTGCTTAAGCTGGGCGACTTGATCTGCGATGTCGCTGGGTTCGAGATTCATTGGGGGAATCCCTAGAGGTTAAATATCCTGACAGAATGAGTCCAGGACCGTTGGCAAGTTTACCCAGCCGATGATTACAGATTGATTACAGGAACGGTGTTTACATCGGCCTAGGCCACATGACTTCCAGCTGGATTTTGCATACAATTAAGTGGTTTCTGATCATTCGCGGAGAAGCCATGGCACAGGGGCACCCGATCGAAGACCCGCCCGGATTGGCGCAGCTCATCCTGGTGTCGCGAGCCCTGTCGGGGGCCGGCGTTGTCCATGGCCTAGGCGGCACAGGGTTACTTTTCGCACTGGGTTTTAACGTGCGCCCTAGGGATTGGGACATTCTGACAGACGCCCCTCTGGAACATATAAAGTTAGCCCTCGCGTCGCATCCGATCACCCAGGTGGAGCAAAGTGCGACTTTTCCTAGCGACTATTTGGTCGAGATTCCGGCTGATGGGAGCGGGGTCGAGATTATTGGCGGCTTTACGATCGCGACGCCAGCCAGAGTCCTGCGCATTCCAACCCGTGTTACGGGACGCTTTCGGGGCGTTCCGCTGAGTCATCCTGCCGACTGGATATTGGCGTACAGGGCAATGGAGTTGTTGCATGGCGCTAATGATCGAGACGATCGAGATAAGATCAGGATGCTCGAGAAAGCGCTGAAGATGAAGAAGCGTAGTGAAAAGCCACTAGCTGCGATCAGCGGCAGACATGTTGTTTCGGACTGAGCTTCTGCCTGCTGCGCTGCGTACTTTATTGCCAACCGGGGATTATGGCGCCGATTCTTCCTGTGGTGGAAATAGCGATCGCACGATGGTGTGATAGGCGGCTGGTGCACTGGTGGCGTGATGCGCGTCAGCTAGTTCGATCAGCTCTAGGTTCAGACCTGGCGAAGATGTTCCAGATCGGTGATTGAACCACTGCATGGCCGGATCCCGATACTCGATAGGATCCTCGCTGCCGATCGCCATTATTAGGGTTCGCTTTTTTTTGCTGCCGACAGCTTCAAGGGTCGAAAAGTAGTCAGCGTTGGCATGGATGGCGGGATTGACTGCGACGTAAGTAGAGAAGAGCGTCGGTCGCGTTAAAGCGGCGTGCATGGCGAATTGGCCGCCCAGTGATTGGCCAAGCAGAACGCGCTGCGAAGAATTGATCCTATATTCTCGCGTTAGGCGGGGCAGAAGCTCTTCACTGAGGAAGTCCTGATACGCCATGGCGCCGCCGAAGTAGGAAACCTGTGGCGATGGTGCCGTGTAGTCCGTGGCGCGAAGGTTTCCGTTCGAAAATCCCAATCCTCCATATGAAATCCCGACTATCAGGGCTTCGTCGGCGGTTCCCTCAGCCTCCATCATCAACTGGTAGGGCGCTAGCATGGGAAAGAGTATTCCCCCATCCAACAGCACGATCAGTGGATAGTCACGATCCGAAGACTCATAGCTTCTGGGCAAGCGAACCAGAATTTGGAAATCACGACCAATCACCTCAGATGAGAGCGTGAAACTCTCCCGGTCCCCGAGCCCGAACATCGGGTCTGGAATGTGGCTGGATGGGTGCTGTTCGGTCTGACTGTTGTCGGACCCCTGGTGCGAAGCGCATCCGGTCGTCAGGACAAGGATGAAGATGAGCAGGGCCCTGAAACATCCACGATTCATGGCTGGGCTAGTCTGATTTCTGAAAAGTCATCCGAACAGCCCTGGCTTCCTCGCCCCAGGGCGCGATATTGCTCATTTGCAGCACCAATGTATCGTTTGGACGCAGGGCCAGCTTAATGCGCCAGTGCCAGTCGGGTCCGCTGCCGGCCGGATAGCTGTACTCGCCGGCTAGGAGGCTGCCGTGACCGGGGACTGGAGTAAGCATGACGCCTTCTGGTTGATGCCAACTGTCTTGCCAGTTAAGCTGCTCATTCGCCCATTTCAGTTGACCTGATTGCTGAGTCTCTTTGTAGCTCCAGTTATAGCGCAGGCCATTTCCATCAATCTGCAAAGTGCCTTTGCTGACCTCAGCGGTGTTGCCAAGAGGGTCCGCCCAAAGTTCTGACTGGCCCACCCAGCGGCTGTCTTGATGGCTCTCGGCCCAAGTGTTCAATTTCGTCATTTCGGATTCCCCAGCGGTCAGCGATCCGGATGCAACAACAAGGCAGAGCAGAACAGTACACCGCCTCGCTTGGCGACCAAAAATCGAATGCCGATTCATTGATGGCACAGCGTCACTTGCCTACGAAAGGTTCGTGGCGCGCTCTGAACTGGGAGCCAGCTCATCTACCGTCGCGGTGAAAGCTGCATTGATGGCGTCGACCTCCTCCTGAACGGCGTCAAAATCGACTTCACGAATATCCTCGATCCTGCACCAGCGTCCGCCGACATTGATCCAGTCGAGCTGATCCAAGACGGTTACGGTATTGGGTGACAGGACCATTGAGGCAGCCGAAGGGATCAAGCGACGGCAGGCGCCCGTTAGCGAGAGTAGATAGTGTTTGTTCCCATTGAACTCAATCAACACCCCTTCATCGCTGACCGGTCGCCAACTTTGAATCGTTGAGAAACGAACAGTTCTGACTGATTCTTCGCTGGCGTGACGCTTGTAGATTTCGGCGGCACGAACATTTGGTTCGGGCCTGGGGCTGACTGCACAGCCGACGAGTAACAAGAGCAAAACAGGAAGCGCCAGAATTTTCATATCGACCTCTGTATCCTCGAAGCGTCGGCTTTAGCGTAACCGATTTGGATGACCTGACGCCACTTGGGCCTGAAGCCAGCACATGGAGAGTCAGGCCTGCTTTGTATAAGGAACTTGACGATATCAGGTGGGCGTGGCCGAACCGAATGAGAGCTTCATTTGACGTCTCAGAGTACTTTCGGCTTATTGCGATGGCGGGGAGGGACCGCATCCCGTAAGGAGGCGGTTGAAGCGGTCCACGGGCTCAGCGAAGATGAATCAGTGATGCTGGACGCTCCGCTCGGAGCGTCCTTTGCTTTGAGAAAGCGCTTGATCAGCAGTGTTTCACGACTGAAAGAGCCTGACTAAAAGTTGCGGATGTACTGCACACCCCAGGTTCGCGGCTCATTGACAAAGGCGGTCAGGTTGTTGAAATCGATGCCACCTGTGGCCACGATCCGGTCTGTAATGTTGCGACCGTAAACCACGAACTCCTGATTCCCCATATCCCAGTTGTAGCCAAGGCGAAGACCGCCCTCCAACAGCCAGTCTCCCCGAAACTCGACCGAGTCGTACAGGAAGAAGTTGACTTCACTTCGATAGGCCCAATCGGTGTAGGCGAAGAGTTCGCCGTTGCGGAACGGAACCGCATAGCGTGCCGTTGCGTTGGCGACCCAGCGCGGCGCATGGGGCAGACGATTGCCGTCGATGGAGACCGTGCCGGGACGCGATCCAGCTGGGTCCAGCACGGTACAGCCGCCGCCGCAGGGCTGGATTGCCAGATCGGCATCTTTGATCTCCGTGTCGTTATAGCTGGCGCCGGCGGTGATGGTCAGGCGGTCACTTACAAAGGCTTCAAGGTCGATCTCGAATCCGCGCCCGCTGGTTTTGTCAGCATTGACCAATTGGTTGAAGTTCGCTTGTCCGCCTACGGCCGTCAACTGCTGGTCGTTGATCTCATAGCTGAAAAGTGCGAAGTTTGCGCGCAGGCGTCGGTCGAGCAGCAGGGATTTGACGCCAAGCTCCCAGGAAAGCACCGTTTCTGTGTCAGCGACCGAGACGGTGTCACCGAACAGCAGTCTTCCCTGGACGCTCGGCGCCCGGAAACCTCTGGCTACCCGGCCATAAACATTGACGTCCTCGCTGGTTGCATAGGTCAGGCTCGCGTCCCAGGCCGTTTCGGTGTCGTCCGGATTGGCTCGAAGTTGGCCGGTGGGGCCGGCGCCGATCGGTGAGATGGTCCGCTGGGCAACAAAATCCTTGTCGTCGCGCGATACACGAAGGCCGATTCGGCCGCTCAGCCGGTCGCTGAAGGCATAGTCGATCGAGCCAAAGGCAGCCAGGGCTTCCGTTTCCTGTTCCTGCTGCGCGAAACCGTTGAGAATCCCACCGGCGAGCGTGTCGTAGTTGAAGCTGTCAACCGTCAGGTCTTCGTTGAAATAGTACAGGCCAGCCTGCCACTGGAGAGGACCGCTCGTGGCCGAGGAAAGCCTGATTTCCTGAGTGATCTGCATATGGTCGGACAGCCCGTCTGCCGATTCAGCCGGAAAGGGAATAAAACCCGGACCGAACGGGGGCGCGAACGAGGCACCAAAACCGCCGTCGATATCACCACGGCCGAGGATTTCGACGGTTTCGACGCCGGTTATCGCGGTCAGGATGACGTTGCCGAAGTCGTAGTCAATCGTAAGCGAGCCACCAAACGCCTCAAGGTCCTGCAGATTGCCGCCATCGAGGGAGACATTGCGAACGCTGAAGCCGTCGACCAGGTTGTTGGTGCCCGGTTCGATCGCGTTGGCGCGGAAGAGCCTTGCCGTTGCGTCCAGGTCCCGGAGGTGGAAGTTGGTCAGAACATCCAGTGGTCCGTCTTCGTAGCGAAGCTGGAACCGGGCGGCGAATTCCTCATGCCCGCCGAACGCATCGTTTTCTCCGGTGAAAGTGTTATTGACGAAATCGTCCCTGCGCTGATAAAGGGCTGACCCTCTGAAGGACCAGTTGGTGTTGATCGGGCCGCCGTACGCACCCTCGAAGTTGACCGTGTTGTACTCGCCGTAAGCGAGTTGGGCATAGGCCTCGGCCGTTTGAGAGGGCTTGCGAGACTCAAAAATCAGGACACCGGCCGGGGTGTTGCGCCCAAAGGTGGTTCCCTGAGGCCCGCGAAGCATCTCGATGCGTTCCAGATCGAAGATCGGGAAGCCCTTCAGGATCGGGTTCTCCAGCACTACCCCGTCGTAGACCAGTGAAACCGGCTGAGATGCGTTCAGGTCAAAGTCGGTGTTCCCCAGGCCCCTGATGTAAAACCTCGGAAACGCGCGACCGAAGGAGGATTCAATCTGAAGACTTGGTAGTCTGGAGGAGAGGACGCGGATATCGCGGCCTCCAGTGGTAAACGCGTTAAGTTTCTCATCGCTTAGCACAGAGACTGACACAGGCACATCCTGAACGTCCTGCTCGCGCTTTTGGGCAACCACGGTGATGCGGTCAAGAGAATCAGTCTCTTCGATCTCTTCGGTTTGGGCGAACCCATACGGAACAGCCGAAAAGAGCAGAGCTGTAGAGCCAATAACACTGGTTAGAGCACTAGGTTTCATTGTGGGCTTCCTTGGGTGAGGCGGGCGACAATTGCAAGTTGGGCGTCATCGACGGACGAATTATAGCTTAATGATTGCTTAACAAAGCTGCCCGAGAAGCTTTCCCCGTGGCCTTCAGGGCCTATGAACTGAAGAACAATTTCAAAGATAGTTTGTTATTGACTGTTTTCGCAGTATTCTTGAACTGCTTAGAGTGCAGGAAATCGAGAGTCAATTATCTAAAGCATTTCAAATGCGTATTTTCTATTTCTGCCTAATGCCTGTCTTATCCAGTTTGGCAATTGCTATCTGAAAGATGCAGATCAAATCAGCTCTGGGTTCAAAGACTTATAGATTGGAGCAATTTTCTTGATTATTCCGTCACTACTCGATACCGACATCTACAAGTTTTCGATGATGCAAGCGGTCTTGCATCAGTTCCCGGGCGCGACGGTCGAATATCGTTTTAAATGCCGGACTGATGGCGTTGATTTGCGCCCATTGCAGGATCCCCTCAAAGCGGAAATACACCATCTGTGTTCCCTGCAGCTGACGGAAGACGAGCTCCAGTTTCTGGCACAACAGCGTTACTTCAAACCAGACTTCATTGAGTTCCTGCATTTGTTCCGGCTCCAGTCGCGCTTTGTGGAAGTTGGCGAAGACGAGAGCGGGCAGTTGTCGATCATTATTCGTGGGCCTTGGCTGTATACGATCCTGTTCGAAGTGCCGATTCTCGCGATTGTGAGCGAACTATACACTCGGCATTGCTATCCCGATTTCTGCTTTGATGAGGGACGACAACGACTCAGAAAGAAGATTGATCAGGTTCGCGCGCTTGACGATCCGGAACACTTCATTTTTGCCGATTTTGGGACCCGGCGCCGCTTTTCGAGGGTCTGGCATGAGGAGATTGTGACTACTTTGGCGCAAGCGTTGCCCCACAGCTTGCGAGGAACGAGCAATGTCCGGCTGGCTCATCAATTGGGGCTGGTGCCGATCGGCACCATGGCCCATGAGTTCATTCAGGCCGCTCAGGCGCTTGGCCCACGGCTTGCAGAGACTCAGAGGTTCGCCTTTGAGGTTTGGGCTCGCGAATACCGGGGCGATCTGGGAATTGCGCTGTCAGACACCTACAGTCTGAGAGCGTTTCTTCGCGACTTCGATATGTATTTCTGCAAGCTGTTTGATGGTGCTCGCCAGGACTCTGGTGATCCCATCGAGTGGGGGGAGGCGATGATCAAGCACTATGAAGAAAACCGGGTGGATCCCAAGACGCGCAACCTGGTGTTCTCGGATTCGCTGACAATCCCGCGTGCAGCCGAAATCTGGCAGCGTTTCAGGAGCCGCATCAATGTTTCATTCGGCATCGGAACCAACTTGACGCACGACACCGGCACACCCCCGCTCAATATCGTGATCAAGATGGTTTCGTGCAATGGCCAGCCTGTGGTGAAGTTGTCGGACTCTCCAGGTAAAGTTGTCTCTACGGACCAACACTATCTGGCCTGGGTTCGCCAAGCATTCGATGTCCCTGAATAATAAAGCCAATCAAGACAATAAGATCTGCTTAAGCGCCTTAACCATCGAGACAGTCGGATCTAGTGACAACAACGCCCGCCTCGTGCCATTTGGCCAGCATGGGCTCAGTATCTTCGTTGTTGAAACGGGCCGTTGCGTCGGAAATGACGAACACATCGAATCCTTCAGAGCGACCGTCTAGAGCGGAAAAACCCACGCAGTACTCCGTTGCGATCCCGCAAAGGAAAATTCTCTTGATCTGGTTCTGGCGCAGATAGCCAGCCATTCCGGTTGGCGTTTTCCGATCGTTTTCGAAAAATGTGGAATAGGAGTCAACTTCCGGGTTGGTGCCCTTGCGGATGATGGCTTGAGCTGGACTGACGTCCAGGTCCGGGTGGAACTCGGCGCCCGCTGTCCCGGCCACGCAGTGCTCAGGCCAGAGTAGCTGTTCGCCGTAGGGCATCTGCACGGTCTCAAAGGCATGCTTGTCGGCATGCGCGGTGTGAAAGGACTTGTGGCCAGCGGGGTGCCAATCTTGGCTCAGCGCGACCGTGGAAAAGCGTTTGGTCAGCTCGTTGATCGGGGCGACAACCTTATCGGCAGACTGAACCTCGAGGGCACCGCCAGCGCAGAAGTCGTTCTGTACGTCGATCACCAGCAGGGCGTCGGATTCCTTGATCTTGATCGCTTCGTTCATTGCTCAGAGCACCTCTACTTGGTCAGAAATAGGCCCGTCGCCCGAAGGGTAATGACTTTGTCATTTCCTTGTGTGACGATGATGTGACCTGTGCGCGCTGACATTTCCTGATGGCAATTTCCGGAAACCAAACACCTGCCACGATCACTGGCTTGAAAATCAGTGCTCTGCTGGCGCTCGTTTTGAGCTGGCCTGTGCTTTCCCAAGCGAGGGTTGATACACCCGCGGTCGATGAGTCGGGGTCAAGCAGCTCTCCTGCAACAGACGCGATTGAGATTCAGCAAGTCGCGTTCAGAGTCCGCAGTGAGTTCCAGGCGGATTTGAATGCGGATTCAGGCTGGGCGGCAGGGGTCAATGAGCCGGCCGTGGTACAGGCCGATGAACCGTTTCGAATCCGGTTTGAGGTCCAAACCGCGCAGAGCGCCCATGATCCGGTGAGATTCGGTCTGCAGTTTCGTCGCAACGGTGGTCAGTGGGCCCCGGTGCTGGGCGAGAATTTTCCGCAGCCAGAGAAAATTGCCAAGATTGAGCCTCGTGACGAGTCAGCAGATGTCTTTCGGTCAAGCTGGGTTTTTGTCGAAGGCGGCGTTCGTGATCTCTCAATCAATGGCAAGGGATCGGGTATGACCTTAGGCCACAACGATCCTCAGGCCTCGAATAACGGGGAACACCCGGTCCTTGCTTTTTCGACGCATACACCGACTTGGGAGCCGACCGAGTTTGCCTCGGAGCTGCATTTTTCCAGTCCCGGTGAGCTTAGCGGAGGTTTAGCAGTTCACTATCACTCGCCGCAGGACTACGTGCGGGTTGAATTAGCAAACGGTAAGGCCCTGCGAGTTGTGGAATTGGCGCGGGGTCGCGCAAGTGTTCTGGCCGATGTTCCCGTTCAGTTCGAGACATCGGAATGGATCGATCTAGTCGTCAAGCTGGACGGATCAGACCTGAACGTAGAGATCAATGGTGAGGAACTGCTTTCCGACATCCCATTAAACAGACTAGAGCCAAGACCGGCTTTGGGATTATTCAAGGATGGGCCCGGTTTCGTCGAATTTCGCAATGTTGTCATGGAGGGAGAGCCGGCCTCGCCCATGACCAGTATTGTTGCCGCCCGTGGCTTTTCGCATGGAGCGCAGACGGAAGATGTTCTTGACTCGTCAGATTTGGAGTTTGTGGGCGGATCAGGGGCCAGTTTCTCGAGCTTGACCAAGCCCGTGGAGATTACGGAGGGTCATATCGAACTGGAATTTCCCCTAGTGATCAGAATGTTCTCCGATGGGGCAGTGCGCAGCGAAAGCGGAGATTTTTTTGAATACCGCCTCGTTGATGAGCACGGTAACACGCTGTCCTTTCAGCATCCCGCAGCTGTGGAGCTCTACGTTCCCGACTACCATCTCGGTGGGACGTTCGTCGAAACGCCCATGCGAATGGGGCCTTGGCAGTCCGCGGATGGGTCGCTTTATTTTCTGATGGAACCGGCAGAGACATGGAACGCACTGATGGTTGTGCGATCGACGGATAAGGGAAAGTCCTGGCGAGAGATTGATCCGCAAGGCCGGCCCGAAACCGGCGATCTGGAGGGTCTGGGCTCCTTTTTTGATGGTCGATCCATCCATATCTTTCATCAGACTTCGGACGAGGTTGTCTACCACGTCTTTGATACATCGGCGAACAGTGCTGAGTTAGGAGCTTGGGTCATTACCGACGAATTGGTCGAGACTCCGACTGAACCCCCGACCCAGGTCGCGGATATTGGCGTGCTCAGCGATGGGACGGTCGTGGGCGTATTCGCAGATGGGCGGGGGCTGAAGTTGAAGACCCGCGAGCGGCAAGGAGGTTGGAATCAGACTTATATTTTGGAGCAGGGCGAAACGACTACCGCATCTGGTCCAAGTGTTGTTGTCGGCAAAGACGACGTGGTGCATATCGTCTACACGCTCGACAATGGTCAGGCGATATACCGCCAGTTTGTCACCGATACCGGATTGGCAGCCCAGGAAGTCATCTCTGGGGAGATAGGGACGGGCGAAGCAGACGTGGGAGCGCTTTTGCCGCTTCTTTATCATGAGAACGACAACTCCGTGAGCGTCATTTATCGTGCACAAGACCAACGCCTGTACGAAAGGCGCAGAAGTGAACTCGGTCATTGGAGGCGGGCCCAGCGTGTTTCCGTTAGTCCCGTTGTCCAGAATGCTGTCGATTCGGATCAGGTCGGAGCCGATGCGATTAGCCACAATGGGCGGATTCATTTGCTCTTCGTGCACGAGGATTCGAGGCAGTTGTTCTACACCCGACAGGCGTCAGAAACCTGGTCAAATCCGGTTGAGGTGACCAGCGAAATGAATGTCCAATGGGTCAGGGGGGCCTTGATTGATTCTGGAGGCCGCCAACGCTACGGCTTTGTTCTCGATGCCGGTTCAGATGGCGGATCAGGGATGAACAAATACCGCGAGATCGAGCTTACGACGCCGTAAGAACTGAACAAATATGCGCTATAGGTGCATCAAGTGCATGATCTCGAAACATTACTGCAACCGTGGTGACACAAAGAAAGATTAGCCTGTGAAGGTTCCTTCACTTCAGGGTCTACTCCATGTTGAATCTTTCTCGATCTGCGCTGATTGCACTTCTCTTGGCGCTATTAACTATCGGTGTGACTCAGGCGCAACAAGGCGCTGGCAGAATCTCCGGCACAGTTCAGAGTACTTCTGAGAATTTCACGTTTCACGGAGCGACTGTTCGCCTTATGGGAACGGATCAACGGACCTCGACAGATCGAAGTGGGCGATTCAACTTCTTTAATCTGCCAGTTGGAGAGTACGAGCTGCGAATCGAATACGTTGGTGTTCCGGCCAAGACCGTCTCGGTGTCGGTTGTTGAAGGTGAAACATCAGAGCTGACTGTCACGCTCGACGAAGATCTTGACCGTATGTTAGTTGTTGGCCAAAAGGCCCAGCAAAGCGCTGCTCTGTCGCGTGAGCGAGCGGCTGTCAACAATATCAACGTGCTTTCAGCCGATGCTATCGGGCAGTTCCCAGATGCCAATGTTGCCGAGGCCTTGCAGCGGGTTGCGGGCTTGTCTTTGGCGAGAGACCAGGGTGAGGGCCGCTTCGCGATTATCCGCGGTGCGAATGCCAACTTCAACACCACGACAGTCAACGGCCTACGGGTTCCTGGTCCTGAGGACGACAGTCGGGCGGTCAATCTGGATGTAGTCTCAGCCGACCTTGTTGACAGTGTCGAGATCTCTAAGTCGATCACGCCGGATCAGGACGCAGATGCCGTTGGCGGTAACATCGAAATTACAACGCTTAGCGCTTTTGAGCTCGGAAACTCCTTGACCGTTAGCGCGGAGGGTAGCTACAACGAGAAACTCGAAAAGACCAGTCCGCGCGCATCCCTGACCGGCACACGACTGTTTAGCGTTGGAAATGGGTTTGACAACGTTGCTGTGTCCGGATCGATCAACTATTTCGACCGCAAGTTTGCTGTAGACAACGTCGAGGCGGGCGATTATCCGGAGTTTGAGTTGGCCGATGGTGGTTTCACAAGAATTCCGGAAGCCGCTGAGCAGCGGGACTATGAACTCTCCCGCAAGCGCGTGGGTGGTGTTTTCAATATTGAAATGCGACCGGACGATCGCTCTCAATACTACATTCGGACCCTGTACAGCGATTTTGCGGATAACGAGATCGAGCTTGAGCACGAGTATATTTTCGACGAGGGTAGCCCGATCGAAGTGACGCCCAACGGCGCTTTGTTCAGCGATGCAGAAGTCGAACGCCGTGGCAAGGAGACCACTGCGACCCGTGAGATTTTTACGCTAAGCGTTGGTGGTGAGAACGAGTTTGACCTTTGGGCGGTGGATTACCAGGCGGGTTATGCCGAGGCCAGCACGTCCGAGCCCTTTTCTCTTGGCACCGCCGTTATCGCCAGCGGACTTGAAATCGGGTACAACTTCCAGGGTAGCGGTGGCCGAGAGGCGCCCAACCTGTTTGGGACTGATCTCGAAGCGCTCGAAGACCTGACGGCCTATGAACTTGATCTGGTCGAACTGGAGAGTGACAAGACGCAGGAAGAAGAGCTTTCTTTTGCGATCAACTTCACCCGTGAACTCAGACTGGGCAACAACCCGGCTCAGATGAAATTTGGCGCAAAACTTAGGTCCAGAGAGAAGTTCAACGACGCAAACAACACGAACTTCGTTGATTTTGGCGGAGATTACACCTTGGCGGATCTCGTCGGGCCCGGTCAGCGTGACTACTCGCTTGGTCGCTTTGGGCCGTACATCAGTACCCGCGTACTGCGTGACTTCTACTTCGCCAACCGCTCTGATTTCGAAGCTGATCCCGTCGATTTCCTGCTTGACAGCGAAGGCGAGGACTACAGCCTGGAGGAAGACATCTACAGCGCGTATCTGATGTTTGACGCAACTGTTGGCCAAGTCGACTGGCTCGCGGGGCTCCGGGTCGAGTCGACCGACATTTCTCAGGCAGGCT
Organism: Wenzhouxiangella sp.; assembly: GCA_036351735.1. GTDB lineage: Bacteria > Pseudomonadota > Gammaproteobacteria > Xanthomonadales > Wenzhouxiangellaceae > Wenzhouxiangella. The sequence goes on from JAZBPR010000169.1 coordinate 17,093, forward strand.
TTCGTTCCATCGTGAACGAAGATGTCAACGACGGAATTCCGACGGTTGAGCCTTTTGCAGCGGAAAACGACTACACGGATATCTTCCCGAACCTGCAAATGCTCTATACGGTGAACAACAACTGGCAGCTTCGTGCCGCGTTCACCCGCACCATGGGCCGTCCTGGCTTTGTTGATGCTGGAGCTCGCCAGGTTGTGGAGATTGAGGGGGGCGATATTCAAGCCGAAGTTGGAAACCCGGAACTCAAGCCCTTCTACTCCAACAACTTCGATCTTGAGCTGAGCTATTTCTCTGATGCAGATCTCGGTGCGGCATCAATTGGCTTCTTCTACAAGGATATTGACGATTTCTTCTTGGAGACAGACATCGCCGGTCAGTCGCCCTTTGAAGAATTCGATGAAGTGACCGCTGTCGTCAACGGTGATTCTGCAGAGATTTTCGGTGTCGAATTGAGCTACGTCCAGGAGTTCGTGATGCTGCCAGCGCCCTGGGATGGTCTGTTGCTGATCGCCAACTATACTTGGGTAGATTCAGAAGCTGATGTGCCTTTCCGCGATACATCAATCCCACTACCGCAGCAATCGGACAGTATTTTCAACTTGGCACTGGGATATGACGGCGGACCAATTTCGCTTCGATTGGCATTGAACCACCGTGGAGAGTACTTTGATTCCATCAACGACCCAGAAGATCCCTCTCAGGATGAGTATGTCAGTGCTGAGACGAGACTGGATTTCACATCGGAGTATCGGTTTACGGATTCAATCAAAGGCAAAATCAACGTCTCCAATATTACCGACGAGCCTTACTATGCCTTTTATGGTGATAGCCGTTTTGCCAGGCAATATGATGAATTTGGCAGGACCGTGGAGTTAGGAGTAGAAGTGCGGTTTTAAAGATTATGCTTCGCACGTTGGGCCAGGTATGTTGAAAAGCTGCCTGGCCCTTTTTTTCGATAGTTTTCAGGAATACTACGGAAGGTGCACAGAAGCTCTGCGGGATTTAGGCTGCTTAGAAGCCCAATATTCAAGGATGAGAAGATGATGATACGCAATATAAAGATGATGTCGTTATGTATGGCCTTGACGTGGCTTCTGTCCTTCGGCAGCGCAGTGGCGGACGTTCTAGAAACTGAAGCGAATCCGTTGGTGTTGCGCTTTGCCGTCCTCGGCGATGCAGAACCCAAGCCCAAGCCTGAGTTTCCCGGCGTCAAAGGGGCCGTTTCGGATATCAACGCCCTTGCTCTCGCCGGCCGAGTGGATTTCGTGGTTGGCGTTGGGGACATTGCTCACAAGGCAACGCTCGTCCAGTATGAGAACGTGACGCCAGTTCTTCAGGACTTGTCAGTTCCTTTCTACCCCATTATGGGAAATGAGGAACATAACGGTTTCGCCGAGACGTTCCTCGAGTTCGCCAATCGGTGGAATGAAGACCGAGCCTCTATCGATTCAGTTAGATATGTCGTGGAGACTGAGTTGGTTGCTCTGGTTCTGGCCTCACCCGATCACGGACGAGATTTCGACCAGGCCGGCGTAGATTGGATGCTAGAGGAGATTAGGCGGCTCGCTCCAAAGCCTGTGTTCCTAGTTGTGCATGCCGCTCAAGTGGGCGCCTACCCGGAGAATCCTGACAAGGGTGTAGAAAATCCGGGTTTTCTAGAGGTGGTTGCCGAACCCAACCTGACAGCTGTCATTTCAGGCGATCTTCATATGGATATGGACAGGACAGAGCACTCCAAGAAAATCGGTGACGTCCACTATCTCCATATTCCGGCGCTGGAAAGGACGAAAATTCCCGACGACTCCCGCCATACAGCGATGTTTAGGGTGTTCTCCATCTATCAGAATGGCGCAGTTCAGGTTGGGACTTACCAGGTTGGGGCGCCCGATCCACTCACCCGTCACGCCTATAGTTTCGCTCTACCTGCCAGCTAAAGCAGTCTTGACCTACACGAGGTCGGCTGTCGGGCCAGCACTCGATCAGAGAGTATGGGGGTCACTCTCCCGCTGAGCGAGTAGTTTTGCTGCGCGCTTGCACGGCGACATCTGGGTTATCCGTAAAAACACCGTCGACCGCCAGGTCGTGGATGAAGATCTGGAGCAGATCTTCGAGGATAATGCCGGCCGGTAGCCCTTCACGACGAAAAGTAAAGGGATGAATCTTCAGTCCGGCAGAACGGGCGTGTTTCAGAAAATCTGTGGGTTCATAGGGCTTAACGGGTTGCAGCCCAATCAACGAGGTTAACGGTGGGCCGATGCCGTCGGCGTATGAAGCGATGGAGCGGAGGCCTGCTGGAGTGACTAACTCGTCATAGTCCACGTGATTCATGTTCCACTCATTGAGGCCAATGAGCTGGATGAGCTGAAAGCGGTTGGCATAGGTTGAGCGAATCGACTGCAACGGCTCTGGCTCAAAACTTTGAATAAAAACGGGCACAGACTCGCTGGGCAAATCGTTTTTCACCAGTATGTCCGTCAGGGCTTTTGCGATATCCTTGCCGTTCGCCGCATGAAAGGCTGGAAACTTGGTCTCAGGATAGATCCCAACGGTTCTGCCGGTGGTCCTGTTCAGCTCCTTGAGCCATGTCAGAAGTGCTTGCAGCTCAACAATCCGGAACGAATGGACTGCGGGCTGCCATCTCAGCGGATATCGAAGCTGGCCGGTCTCTGGGTCCTGGCGCTCGGTGACGTTTAACTGGCGGATTTCATCCAGACTGAAATCAACGGTATAAAAGCGGCCATCGTCCCGCTGCCGGTTCGGAAAGCGTTCAGCGACATTGGTGGTCGCCTCGAGGGTTAGGTCATGCAGGGCGATCAGGTGGTTATCTGCTGTCATGACCAGGTCGGGCTCAATGAAGTCGGCACCTTGCCCGTGGGCGAGGAGATAAGCCTCAAAGGTGTGCTCGGGCAGGTAGGCGGAGGCTCCGCGGTGAGCGATGATCAATGGTTCACCCATGGACGTCAGGGGCGTCAGCAGCGCCAGAATTGAAATGAAGACTGTAACGAATCGGCATCGCATAAAAGGAAGCAATTGATCATCAGTGTGTGAAAGTATTCGCTGAGAAGGTATTCCCGCGAGCGCGAAGTTGCACTCAGTTAATGTCGCTATTCCAGATGACGACTGGATGAACGTGAGGGCGTGTGTCCGAAATCCCGAAAAGACTGCAAACCAGCGGTCGTCATCTTTCTTTGCCTGAATCTTCATGTTCCCGTCATGATTTGCGAATATCAGCGAAAGAATTGGTGACTATCGTCACGGTCAGGCTTTAGCTTGGATGTCGACTATGCAACAGATGGTGTTTAAGCGTCATGTACGTTCCATTTGGATTTCGGATGTTCATCTAGGCTACTCCGGATGCAGTGCAGATCATCTGCTTGGGTTTTTGCGCCAGATGCGTTGCGAGACCCTCTATTTAGTCGGCGATATTGTTGATTTTTGGTCGCTGAAGCGCCGTCGGTATTGGCCCCAGTCACATAATGACGTCATCCGGTCGATACTTGGTAAAGCGAAGCATGGAACCCGGGTGGTCTTTGTGCCTGGTAATCATGACGAGGTCATGCGTCAATATGATTTTCTGAAACTTGGGAATATCGAGATCCGGGATGAGATCATCCACGAGACGATCGACGGGCGACGCTTTCTGGTGATGCATGGCGACCAGTTCGACAGTGCAGTCATGCATTCGCCGTTTCTGAGTTTGGTAGGCTCAAAACTGTATGAAGTCTTGATGATCCTGAATCGGTGGGTCAATGCGGCCCGTAAGAAAGCAGGCAGAGACTACTGGTCACTGGCTTCGGCATTAAAGAATCGAGTGAAGAAGGCAGTCAAGTACATCGAGCGTTTCGAGCGAGCCGTTTCAAAAGAAGCGCGAGCCAGAGGGGTTGATGGCCTGATTTGCGGTCACATTCACCGGCCGGAGATCAGCACTTTACAGGGCAGAGCCTACATGAACTGCGGTGATTGGGTCGAAAGCTGTACGGCGCTTCTGGAGCACCATGATGGGACCATTGAGCTGGTTCATTTTGCGGATCGGGCGGAAGTCCTGAAAACCCTTCCTTTCGTAGCCACTCGTGAGGCGGCTTGATCAAGACAGATCGATAGCGGTACTTCTTCAGAGTGGCTTTAAGGAGTCAGGACCACAGGCAACCAAGCTTTGTGCCTCCCAACGCATTTTCGGGAAGGGAGGAACGCAAAAATAGCGCTACAGCACCAGATCATACAGATTCATGATCGTAAAAAGACTGTGCAGCCATCTCTGTGCCTAATCCTGTTGCTGGCCGGGGAGTGCTCAAGGGACTCTCAGGAGCATCGGATCGCCACGGAGGTGGTCTAAATTGTTGATTTTATTGGTGCCGGGGGCGGGAATCGAACCCGCACTTCATTTCTGAAACCGGATTTTGAATCCGGCGCGTCTACCAGTTCCGCCACCCCGGCATCAGAGGGTGCGAGAAGCCATTTTACGCCAACCATTCCCTAAGTGGAGGACCAAAGCGCTCTGAATCTACGAGAAATGCATCGTGACCTTCGATTGAGGGCAGTGCTTCGAAAGTGACCTCAGAGCCGCTGGCTTCAAGGGCTCCAGCCAGGTCCCGCTGCTGGTGGAGCGGGAAGAGAATGTCGGTGTCCACACCCATCACCAAAGCATGACCGGTGAAGCAGCGGCGGAACAGATTCTTGAGGGTTTCGTCACTGTCGCAGGCGTCGAACAGGTCCATTGCGCGCGACAGATAGAGATAGCAGCACGGATCGAACTGGCCCACAAACTTGCGCGCATGGCTTTCCAGATAGGATTCAACGTCAAAGCGCATGCCAAACAGCGTAGGCGGAAAGTAATCCTGGCGTTTCCTGCCGAAGCGACCCTGCCATTCGCCAGCTGAGCGGTACGTGATCATGCCCAGTTTGCGCGCGATCCGCATGCCGACTTCTGGCCATTCGTCTTCACTATAGTTACCGTTGTGAAAATTCCGATCGGTCACGATGGCCTCGCGCTGCAGGGACCGAATCGAGATCGCAAACGGGGTGGCGGAGCAGGCGCTGGAGATGAGTCCCAGCCGCCCGGTACTCCCGGGATACTGCTTGATCCAGGCCAAGGCGGTAAAGCCACCCATCGATGGCCCGATGACGGCGTGAAGCTTACTGATATTGAGGTGCTCTAAGACCAGACGTGTAGATCTCGCGATGTCTTCTATCGCCAGTTCGGGAAAATCCAGGCGCCACGGCTTGCCGGTTGTCGGATTGATGCACGCCGGGCCGGTAGAACCCTTACATGAACCGAGTGAGTTGGTACAGATGACGAAAAAACGACTTGTATCAATGGGTTTGCCGGGGCCAATCATGGCTTCCCACCAGCCCGGACTGGTATCGGCGGGTGACGAGGCTGCATGCGCTCCTGGCGATAGTCCGGTGAAAATCAGGATGGCATTATCGCGAGCGGGGTTCAGCGAGCCCCAGGTCTCCCAGGCGATACGCAGGCCGGGGAGCTTGCCGCCCCGGTACATCAGGAATGGTTCGCTGACCTCAAGGTAGTGTGTCGCTGGGCCCATACCCTATTTATACCCGATTCCTCCAATAAAAAAGCCATGCCCCGGTGCCCGAGGCATGGCAAGAAAGACACATCTTGGAAAATGTGCTTTTGGAGGAGACTGGTTCTAGAAGTGGAAGCCCAGACCTGCTGACAGCACCATCGGGTCGATATCGGCCTTGATGCGGCTGACGACCTGACCGGCATCTGTCTGGGTCTTGATCGTCGCGTCTGCTTCGATCTGAATGTAGCGGGCGCTGAAGTTCAGGAACAGATTGTCGTTGATGTAGTAATCCGCGCCAACTTGTAGCGCTAGCCCAAACGAATCGCTGATCGACAGGTCTGACGGGCCGCCCAGAGCACCCTCAAGGGTGGCGGTGGTGTCTTCGCTGAAGAAGGTCGTGTAGTTCACGCCAGCGCCGATGTACGGACGAAAGGCGGAGCCTGGAGCAAAGTAATATTGAAGGCTGACGGTGGGTGGCAAGTGCGAGGTCTCACCCAGCTTGCCAGCGCCGTCCAGCGCTGCGCCAGCGCCGTCGATGTCATGCTTGAAAGGCCATGCAGCCAGAACCTCGACAGCGACACTGTCGGTGAACATGTAACCCAACTCGATGATTGGGCGGGTATTGTTGCCGACGTCGATCTGATAGCCAGCCAGTTCCGTACCGCCTACGACGAGATTATTGCTGTCGGTATCGGGGCTGACATAGCCAAGGCCGACCCTGGCAAACAGCTCCCCGGCGTCATGTGCCATGACATTGGCTGACAAAAGACCTGCAACTGCGAGGGTTGATACGGTGCGAATCTTCATGACTCTCCTCTCTTTTAAGGATTGTGTGGTGGGGTTATATGAGATGAAGCTTACACAAGGATTCCGGCGGGAAATTTGATCGCGGTCAAAATTTGTGCATCTCAAGTGACTTTTTGTCGGCGGAGGGCTTGCTAAGCTGCACGCCGTTCCGGACCAAAGGTGAGCCATGGCTCGATTAGGACTGATCCTTGGCGACCAGCTCAACGCCAATCATGCGGTGCTTCAAGCGCTGAATCCGGAGTGCGATCGCCTGCTGATGGGTGAGCTGGCTGCAGAAGCCGCGTATGTGAATCACCACGGTCAGAAGATCGCGCTCATCTTTTCGGCCATGCGTCATCATGCGCAAGACCTTGCCGAAGCTGGCTGGTCGCTGACCTATCACTTTTTTGACCCCGAGAGCCCGATCAGGACTTTTTCTGATCTCGTCCAGCACGATCTGAAACAAGGAGATATCGACGAGATCGTTTTGAGTTGGCCCGGCGAGTGGCGGGTGCTGGACGAGATGCGTTCCTGGGAGAAATCATTGGGCGTGACGGTGACCGTGCTTCCGGACACCCGTTTTCTCAACCCGCTTGAGGAATTCGAGCGCTGGGCAGAAGGACGTAAGCAGCTTCGCATGGAGTTTTTCTATCGCGAGATGCGGCGCCGCACCGGTTTACTGATGGAGGAGGGTGAGCCGGTCGGAGGCCAGTGGAACTTTGATGCCGACAATCGCAAGCGCTGGCCCGGCGAGCCGCGCGCTGTCCATCCCATGCGCTTTGAACCCGACGACACGACGCAGGACGTGCTGCGGCTTGTCGAATCGCAGATACCCCATTTCGGGGAGCTGGACCGGTTCGACTACCCGGTGACCAAAGCGCAGGCCCGCAGAGCGCTGGCGCATTTCATCAAGCGCGCGCTGCCAAACTTCGGGGATTTTCAGGATGCCTTGCCCGATGACGAGGACTACCTGTTTCACAGCCGGCTCTCCAGTAGTCTGAACCTTGGGTTGCTTAGCCCGCTGGAGGTCTGCGAGGCAGCCGAACAGGCTTGGAAGGAGGGGCAGGCGCCGTTGAACGCTGTGGAGGGTTTTATCCGACAGGTCATCGGGTGGCGGGAATACATCCGCGGCATTTACTGGTTGAAGATGCCTGAGTATGGCGAGCTCAACGGCCTCAACAATCGCCAGCCTTTGCCGCAGTGGTACTGGACTGGCAAGACAAAGATGCGCTGTCTGTCCAAGGCGATAGGCGCGACCCGGCGGAATGCCTACGCCCACCACATTCAGCGACTCATGGTGACGGGTAATTTCGCGTTGCTGCTCGGCGTGGTTCCGAAGGAAATCTGTGACTGGTATCTGGCCGTGTATGCCGATGCTTATGACTGGGTGGAATTACCGAATACGCTGGGCATGGTCATGCATGCTGACGGCGGATTGCTCGCCTCGAAGCCCTACGCGGCCAGTGGCAAGTACATCCAGCGCATGGGCGATCACTGCAAAAAGTGTCGTTACAAAGTGTCTGAGACCTTGGGCGAAGACGCATGCCCCTTCAACGCGCTTTACTGGGATTTTCTGATCCGCCACCGGGATACATTCGAGTCTAATCCGCGCATGAAGATGATGTATCGGAATGTCGATCGAATGTCGCCGGAGCGCTGCGCCGATATTCAGCAGCGAGCAGGACTAATCAAAAAAGAAATAGAGTCTTTCTAGCTCACGCATTCAGTGCCGGGCAGATTGCTAAAGCGGTTCGGTGAGTTGGGTGGTGCCGATACCCCGCTCAGGCAGCAAGACCGGAATGCCATCCTCGATGCCGTAAACAACCTTGCCGTCTCGGGTGATCAATGCTGCTTTCAGCTCCTTTTCGACTGCCTCGTTATCGACATACTGGACTTTGCCAGCCTCGATGGCATCGTTGAGTTTGTTGAGCTTCTCACGCGACAGTGGGATGAGAGGTTCGTGGCTGACCGGGCAGCACAGGATATCGAGAAGGTGATCAGGCAGATTCATGGACATTAGTGTAACCGAGGCTTGGTCGATGCAGGGCAGGATCCGCGTCAGCCTGCTACGATATCGCGCCTGACCGATCGGAAGTAGGCCGGATGAGAACCAGCCCCAAAGTCGGCGTGATCATGGGTTCCCAAAGTGATTGGGAGACGATGCGCCACGCCAGCGAAATTCTTGATGAGCTAGAAGTTCCCCATGAATGCCGGGTGATCTCGGCACATCGAACCCCGGATCAGATGTTTGAGTATGCTGATACTGCGGTGGCGCGTGGCTTGGAGGTCATTATTGCCGGCGCGGGTGGGGCAGCCCATCTACCGGGGATGGTGGCCAGCAAAACGCGCCTACCGGTGCTTGGAGTGCCCGTGCAGTCGCGCACCTTAAGTGGCCTCGACTCCCTGCTTTCGATCGCGCAGATGCCAGGCGGAATTCCCGTAGGCACCCTGGCGATCGGAAAGGCGGGAGCGAAGAATGCAGGTTTGATGGCCGCCGCCATGTTGTGCGTTCATGATCAGGCGCTTGCCTCGCGGTATGAGGCTTGGCGGGCTCGGCAAACCGAGCGCATTCTCTCTAAAGTCGATCCGCGGGACTGATTCTGATGCGGGTTGGGATTCTGGGCGGCGGCCAGCTCGCGCGGATGATGGCCGAGGCGGGAGGTCCGCTGGGTTTGTCGTTTACCTTTCTCGATCCGTCGGCCCAGGCTTGCGCGAAAGATCTGGGAAGCTTGCAGATCGGTGCCTGGGATGATGCCGATGCGCTGAAAATCTTGTCTGCCTCCGACCGGATCACGGCCGATTTCGAGAACGTGCCATCGACGGTCCTGGCTCAGCTGTCGGCCAAGACCATTGTTCGTCCCCCCGCCTCAGCGTTTGCTGCCGCGCAGGATCGGCTCACCGAGAAGCAGCTGCTCGAAAAGCTGGGAATTCCTATCGCCCCGATTGCTGCAGTTTCCAGTCGTCCTGATTTGATGGCGGCTGTAGAAAAAATCGGATTTCCTGCGGTCCTCAAGACGCGCAGGCTCGGCTACGACGGAAAGGGTCAGGCCGTCTTGCGCACCCAGGAAGATCTGGAGCCCGCTTGGCGGGATTTGGGTGGTCAAGACTTGATCCTGGAGGGGTGGATCAATTTCGACTTCGAGTGCGCCCAAACTGCGGTTCGTTCTGCGGATGGAGAAATCCGGTGTTATCCCCTGACTCGGACGGTGCACCATGATGGGGTTCTGCGGCTGGCCAAGTCTCCGGCGGCTGTTCCCGCCGGTCTTGCAGAAGAGGCCAAACAAGCCGTGACGGATTTGCTGCAGGCGCTGGACTATGTGGGCTGCCTCACGCTAGAGCTGTTTGCTTCCGGCTCGGAAATCATCGCCAACGAATTTGCACCGCGACCACATAACTCGGCACACTGGACGATAGAGGGTGCCGTGACCTCTCAGTTTGAAAATCATTTGCGGGCTGTTTGCGATCTGCCTCTGGGTGCGACTTCAGCCCGGGGTGTCGCCTTGATGTTTAACTGGTTGGGGTCGATGCCCGATCGCTACGCGATGCTCGCTGTGCCTGGACTGTGCTGGCACGACTATCACAAGCAATCACGCCCGGGACGTAAGGTTGGACATGCAACGCTGGTGGCAGAAAACGAGGACTCGTTGGATCACGCTCTTGGGTTACTGACCCCTCTGCTGGATCGGCAAACTGCGAAGTTGATTGCCACTGTCCAAAAATAGTTACTTGGTTTCATCGCGATTCAGGCTCGAACCGCGAATTTCTCGAGGATCAGCTCCGAGACGATATCGACGATCTGGTCAATCTGTGCGTCATCAACAATGAGCGGTGGTAGTAGGCGGATGACGTTGCCCCGTGTGACGTTAATGATCAGCCCTTGGGCCATCGCCTTGTCCTTCAGTTCACCGGCCTCTTCGGCCAGCTCAATGCCAACCATTAACCCTTTGCCTCGGATGTCGACCACGCCGGGTTCATCCTTTAGGCGATGCTGTAAGCCCGCGAGAAGTCGCGTGCCCGCCCGACTGGCTTTTGCCAGGATGTCGTCTTCATCCATGATTGCCAGCACTTCCAGTGCCACCCGGCATGCCAGCGGGTTACCGCCGAAGGTGGTGCCGTGCGATCCGGGCGACAGCAGTGCCGCGACTTTCTCGGCCGCAAGACAGGCGCCAATGGGCACGCCGTTCCCCAGTGCCTTGGCCACTGTGATCACATCGGGAAGCAGGTTCTCTTCATGCTGGAAGGCAAACCAACGCCCGGTGCGACCGATGCCGGACTGAATTTCATCGAGCATCAGCAAAGCCTGGCGCTGATCGCAGAGTGTGCGCAGTGCCTGCAAGTAGCCAGCGGGTGGAACGCGCACACCCCCTTCGCCCTGAATCGGCTCGACCAGTACGGCAACCAGATTTGGATGTTGGTCAAAGGCATCGGTTGCTGCGGTGGCATCGCCGTAAGGGACGCGCACAAAACCATCGACCAGTGGACCAAAACCAGCCTGGATTGCGCTGTTGCCTGATGCGCTGAGGGCCGCCAGAGTTCGACCATGGAAGCTATCGCTGGCAACCAGCACAGCCGGGTGATCAATGCCGCGCGCATGCGCATGCCGTCTGGCGATTTTCAGCGCACACTCAATCGCTTCAGCGCCAGAGTTAGCGACAAAAACGCGATCCAGACCGCTGATCTGCGCCAGTCTCTCGGCGAGGGCTTCCTGGGTCGGAATATGGACGATGTTGGCGGTGTGGATCAGCTTCGTGGCCTGATCTGCCAGCACTGCTGCAATTCTGGGGTGAGCGTGTCCAAGGCTGCACACAGCAATCCCGCTTAACGCGTCAAGGTAGCGTCTGCCGTGATCGTCGAACAGCCAAGCACCTTCTCCCCGCACAAGCGAGACGGGCATTCGGACGTAAGTATCAAATAAGTGGGACATGGCGGCCATCGAAGTGCGATGGCCGCCATTGTATGCGGGGTTTGGGGGAATATCAGCCCAGATTCTCGTTTGCGAAATCCCAGTTGACCAGCTTCCAGAACGCTTCCAGATACTTCGGCCGGGCATTACGATAGTCCACGTAGTAGGCGTGCTCCCAGACATCGCAGGTCAGAACTGGCTTGGCAGAACCGGTCAGCGGGGTGTCAGCATCATCGGTGTTGACGATGGCCAGGGTACCGTCGGAGTTCTGGACCAGCCAGGTCCAGCCGGATCCGAAATTGCCAACCGCGGCTTCGTTGAACTTCTCGGTGAAGCTTTCGAAAGACCCAAAATCACGATTGATCAATTCTGCGATCTTGCCGGACGGAGCGCCGCCGCCGTTCGGGCTAAGGCTGTGCCAATAGAAGGTGTGGTTCCAGACCTGGGCTGCATTGTTGAACAGCCCGCCAGAAGTCGAGCGAATCAGTTCTTCCAGCGACTGGCCGGCCTTGTCAGTGCCGTCAACCAGGCCGTTGAGCTTGTCAACATAGGTCTGGTGATGTTTGCCGTAGTGGTACTCCAGCGTTTCGGCCGAGATATGCGGCTCGAGCGCGTTCTTGGCATAAGGCAGTTCAGGAAGGGAAAAAGCCATGTTTAACTCCTAAAGGATTGGCGGTTCGAAAAACAACAAATCGTAAAACCATGTCGGGGACATGCATCAACATTTCAAGGTAACAGCCTGCCGTCAAGGCGTGGAATGGATTACTCCAGTTCCTGTAGATGACGCCAGCGGTTGACGATCGTGCAGAAGAGCGAGGCCGTCCTTTCGGTGTCATAGGCTGCAGAGTGGGCGCGATCACTGTCCCAGGCGAGACCAGCAGCCGTCACCGCTCGTGCCAGCACGGTTTGCCCATAGGCTAAACCGCCCAACGTTGCGGTATCAAAACAACTGAAGGGATGAAAGGGATTTCTCTTGAAACCCACCCGGGCAATTGCCGCGTTCAGAAAGGACAGGTCGAAGTGCGCGTTATGTCCGACGAGGACAGCTCGCTTGCAGCCTGTATCGCGCAATCGTTGGCGCACCGGGTTGAGCAGCGAGCGCAACCCTGTCTCCTCGTCCACCGCAGGGCGGAGCGGGTGATCGGGCTTGATACCGTTGAATTCCAGGGCCGCCTGCTCGAGGTTGGCGCCCGGAAAGGGTTCAATATGCCGGACCTGCACCGGCTCTGGATGCAGCCAGCCATCCTCATCCATGGTGACCATGCAGACCGCCAGCTCCAGCAGTGCGTCGGTCGCCGGGTTGAAGCCTCCGGTTTCGACGTCTACCACGACGGGCAAGAAGCCACGAAAGCGCTGGGAAATGGATTTCATGATGAATTTTGAGGAATTTCCTTGCGCATCTTCGTCTATGGTATCGGTTTGGTGGTTCGAACGAGGTGACAGGATGCGGTTTTTTTCACGCTGGTGCTTTGCTTTGGTGTTGTC
>JAZBPR010000170.1:0-4033 GCA_036351735.1 Wenzhouxiangella sp.
CAACTGTGGCCGGAAAAACTATCGAAGACCCGGGTGATCGTCAGCCCGGGCTTGCACTGAGCAACTCGCGGCGCCTCAGGCAGCCTGAGCCGGCTCAACGTAGGAGATGGGTGCCGCTGATGCGTTGCCGAAACTGACTTCTTCCCACGCGTCCGCATCGGCCAGCAATGCCTTGAGCAACTCGTTGTTCAGCGCATGGCCGGACTTGTAGCCCGTGAACTTGCCAATCGCGTTTCGTCCCAGAAGATACAGGTCGCCCACCGCATCCAGAATCTTGTGTTTGACGAACTCATCGTCGTAGCGCAGTCCATTAGGATTGAGGACCTTGAAGTCATCGAGCACCACCGCGTTGTCCATGCTGCCGCCGAGGGCCAGGTTGCGTTCGCGCAGGAACTCGATGTCTCGCATGAAACCGAAGGTACGCGCCCGGGCGATTTCCTTCAGATAAGAGGTCGTCGAAAACTCAAGGTCGGCGCGACACGAACCTCGGCGTATCGCGGGATGGTCAAAATCGATCGTGAAATCGACTCGGAAGCCTTCGTGCGGTTCAAATCGGACCCACTTGTCCCCGTCTCGCACCTCAACCGTCTTCAATACTCGGATAAAGCGCTTGGGGGCATCCTGCTCGGCAATGCCGGCGGATTGAACCAGAAATGCGAATGGGCCGGAACTGCCGTCCATGATGGGCACTTCCGAGGCGGTCAGGTCGACATAGATATTGTCGATGCCCAGACCCGCCAAGCCTGACATGAGATGCTCGATCGTTGCGACTCTCACCCCGTCAGCCACCAGAGTGGTGGACAGAGACGTGTCTCCGACCGCGTGAGGGTCGGCCGGAATTTCAACCAACGGATCCAGATCGACGCGACGAAAGACAATGCCAGTGTCGACAGGGGCTGGCCGGAGAGTCATGATGACCTTCTCGCCGGTGTGCAAACCCACACCGGTGGCGCGAATCACGTTTTTCAGCGTTCTTTGACTGACCAAAGCTGTATCCCTTCTGGCGTCATCCTAATTCGAAGGCGCTGATGTTAGCACAGGGGAGCGTAGCAAAAAAGTCATAATTCAACAAAATCGCAACACTTGTTGCGGAAACGCAACCACTGTTGCGTCTTTTGCACTACGGTCCGCCGGCAGGCCGGCGACCGGCCTGCTGGATCCTGTTGCTGCCGGATTCCGCCGAATGGCCCGGCATCAGTCGGCCTGATTGCGCAAAAACGCCGGAATATCGAGATAATCCAGCTCTTTCTGCTCACCGAACAGGCGCCGATTTTCAGGGGCTTCCGATTGGCTCGTTCTGTTTCCGGCCATTCGATCATCCTCATCGCGCGCGCTGAAGATCGGTTGACTATCAGTGCCGGTCCGGACGACCCGCATTGGCTTTTTTTCCACCTTTGGGCGTGCCTCCCCGAGGCCGGTTGCCACCACAGTCACGCGAATCTCATCGCCCATATCCGGATCAATGACCGTGCCCATCACCACTGTCGCGTCTTCCGAAGCCAGATCAGCGATGGTCGTGCCCACTTCTTCGAATTCTTTCATGGTCAGCGTCATGCCTGCCGTCACGTTGACCAGAATGCCGCAGGCGCCATTGAGGTTGACATCCTCAAGCAACGGGGAGCCAATGGCCGACTGAGCCGCCATCAGGGCACGATCCTCGCCAGATGCGGTACCCGCGCCCATCATCGCCATACCCATTTCGCTCATGACCGTCCGGACGTCGGCGAAGTCCACGTTGATCAGACCCGGGCGGGTGATCAGTTCGGCAATCCCCTGAACGGCGCCCGACAGCACCTGATTGGCCGCCTTGAAGGCGTTGAGCAGAGACACCTCTTCCCCCAGCACGCTCAAAAGCTTCGCGTTCGGGATGGTGATCAGCGAGTCGACGTGGTGCCCCAACTCGTCGATCCCCTGCTGGGCCACGCCCATCCGTCGCTGGCCTTCGAAAGGAAATGGCCTGGTCACCACCGCGACAGTCAGAATGCCCATTTCCTTGGCGGTCTGGGCGATGACAGGTGCTGCGCCGGTTCCGGTACCGCCGCCCATGCCGGCTGTGATGAACACCATGTCGCAGCCCGACAGCATCTCGCTGATCCGGTCGCGGTCCTCCAGAGCGGCCTGACGGCCAACCTCCGGGTTAGCACCTGCGCCCAGCCCCTTGGTGACGCTGGAGCCAATCTGCAGGGTGGACTTGCCGGCAAAATTGCGCAGCGCCTGGGAATCGGTGTTGACGCAGATGAAATCCACACCTTCGATATCGGCATTGACCATCTGATTGACGGCGTTTCCGCCACCACCGCCGATTCCAACAACCTTGATGGTCGCCCCGGGGTTGTAATTCTCAATCACTTCAAAAGGCATAACGTTTGCTCCTGGCTCTGTTGTTCAACAATCAAAAGGTCGGGTGATCCCGCTAGAAAAAGCAGCCGGTGACGGACATCTCTTGCTGGATGCTTCTCGCCACCGGCCCGGACACCACCCGGTATCAAAAACTTGTCTGCTACTGCTTGCACTAAAACTCACCTTGGAACCAGCTCTTGATGCGGTTCCAGATGCCATCTCGGCTGCGGCTCACGAGGCTGTTCGGGTTGCCTTCGCTACGACTTCCGTACAGCAGCAAGCCAACACCGGTCGAGTGGGTTTCGTTGTTGACCACGTCGGACAGGCCTATCACGCCATGCGGATGGCCAAGCCGGACCGGCATGTGGAGAATCTCCTCTGCCAACTCGACCACGCCTTCCATCTTCGCGCCGCCACCGGTCAGCACCAGCCCGGCTGGAATCATGGATTCAAAGCCGGACTGGCAAAGCTGCTTGTGGACGTGGTTGAACAGTTCCCGATAGCGCGCTTCGACGACCTGGGCCAGTGTCTGGCGTTCCAGACGGCGCGGCGGCCGATCCCCGACACTCGGGACCTGGATGGTTTCGTCACTGCCTGCCATCTGTTCCAGAGCACAGGCATATTTGATCTTGATCTCTTCGGCGTGCACGGTTGGCGTGCGCAGCGCCACAGCGATATCGTTGGTCACCAGGTCGCCGGCAATCGGCAAACACATGGTGTGGCGGATCGCACCCTCGGTGAACACCGCAACGTCAGTCGTGCCGGCTCCGATATCGATCAGGGCAATCCCAAGGTCCTTCTCATCGTCGCTGAGAACGGCGTAACTGGAGGCTAGCTGCTGAAGAATCAGATCGTCGACCTGAAGCCCACAGCGCGCGACACACTTGGTCACGTTCTGCACCGCGCTGACCGCCGCGGTCACCAGGTGCACCTTGGCTTCCAGGCGCACACCCGACATACCCACCGGCTGCCTGATCCCGTCAGTGGAGTCGATGACATACTCCTGAGGCAAAACGTGCACGATTCGCTGGTCGGCAGGCACGGCGACCGCCCGCGCAGACTCCAAGACACGTTCCAAATCGCCCTCAGTCACCTCCTTGTCCCGAATGGCGACCGCGCCGTGCGAGTTCAGCGATCTGACATGCGAGCCGGCAATACCGGCGAACACGGAATGGATCTCGCAGTCGGCCATCAGCTCGGCTTCTTCAACCGCGCGCTGAATCGACTGCTCTGTCGACTCGATATCCACGACCACACCGCGTTTGAGGCCCCGGGAAGGATGGGAGCCCAGGCCAATGACCTCGACCTGACCATCAGGCTGCACTTCTCCGACGATTGCGACGATCTTGCTGGTGCCGATATCCAGGCCCACGACCAGTGATTTTTCCGGACGTTTAGCCACGCTGCGCCACCTCCACCGAAGGCTGGGAAGCCCAGCGAACCGAGAGACCGTTGGTATAACGCAGATCAATCCGGGCAATGGCCCGGCCCTGCGCTCGCAGCTGGTCATGAACACCGATGTAGCGCTGCAGGCGTTCATGAATATGCTCACGCCCCAGCGCCAACTGCTTGCCGCTATCCAGATCAGCGATCCAGGCACCTCGCTCGTCAACCGACAGACGCTCGATGTCCTGACCCACCGCGGCCAGCTGTGCGCGCATCAATCGCCAGTTGTCGAGGACTTCCTCCCGTC
>JAZBPR010000171.1:0-2158 GCA_036351735.1 Wenzhouxiangella sp.
AGTGGACGTACCGGATCGCAGCACCCCTGGTCGATGAAATGATCGCTGTGTCCATCGACGAGATTTGCGCAGCCGTTCACGATGTTTTTCTCGACACGCGTTCTGTCATTGAGCCGGCCGGCGCGCTGGCCGTGGCGGGTATGAAACGCTGGGTTGAGGGCGGTGGGCAGGGTGAGCATCTGGTTGCGATCAACTCAGGTGCCAACATCAGCTTCGAGCGCATGGCGCACGTGGTTGAGCGCGCTGAAATCGGCGCCGGGCGTGAGATCCTGTTTTCAGCGACCATTCCAGAGCGGCCGGGCAGTTTTCTCAACTTCTGCCGGGCGCTGGGGCAGGCCGAACTCACCGAATTCAATTACCGCTTTTCTTCGCCGGAGCAGGCCCACGTCTTTGTAGGTATGCGGTTGGGCGGTGGTTTGTCCCGGCGTGAAGAGCTGTACCGACGCCTGACCCACGCCGGTTTTGACGTCACCGACCTGACCGAAAATGAACTGGCACGTGACCATTTACGTCACATGGTCGGCGGGCGGTGCGCCAGCCCCGAGCGCGAGGTGCTGTATCGCTTCCAGTTCCCCGAGCGGCCCGGTGCGCTGGAGCAGTTCCTGGAGGTGCTGGCAGGCCGCTGGTCGATCAGCCTGTTTCATTACCGCAATCACGGCGCAGCTTACGGACGAGTGCTCGCGGGTTTTCTGGTGCCGGCTGAGGATCAGATGGGCTTCGAGCGCTTCTTGGCTCGTACTGGTTATCCGCATCAGGCGGTCGACGACCTGGCCGTTGAGCAGTTCGTGGGTGCGCCGCGAGAAGCGCCTGAGCGTCGCGCACTGGCCTGATTGCGCGCACTGAAGTCCATCGATAGGCTGGGCTGGTTAACGCCAATTCGGCTACACTTGCGCAGGTTTTGAGCACTTGGCAGGCAGCGTGCTGGATTCACCCTCTTCCACCGCCAGCGGAAACGACCCATCGCGGACCTGGTGGCAACGAACTCGAAGACGCCTGAGCGGGGACTTCCACCTGACCCTGATGGCCGTCTTTGTTTTCTTGGCCACGTTGGCGCTGCTGCCGTTTTTGATCTTCAGAACAGCGACAGGAGACTATCCCTCGGCGTTCGTCAACGGCGGGGTACTGGCCGTCATCTACATCGGTTTCGGCTACAGCTGGTTGACCGGCCGCACCGAAGGCGCGCGCCGCCTGATCGTGGTTTTTCTGGCCGTGATCAGTTTTTACATGATCGTGGTGGCCGGCCGTTTCCCGTACTGGATGTTTCCCATTGTCGTGGCGAATTTCATGCTGGTCGGCTGGCGGTTTGCTATGGCGGTCAGCGTGGTGATGCTGTTGTCGGTGGGCTTAAGTACTCAATTGTTCGAAGACCCGTCCGATACGGTCAGTTTTTTTGCCTCGATCATGATCGTTGGGTTGTTTTCCATGGTTTTCGCGCTGAACACCAACTTCCATCGCGATCGCCTGCGCGAAATGGTCTCGCGGGATGCCTTGACCGGTGCGTTCAATCGCCGGGTGCTGCGTGATGATCTGACCGATGCCATCGCCTGGTCGCGACGCCACGGCGAGCCGGTGGCCCTCGCATTGCTGGATCTGGACAATTTCAAGCGCATCAACGACGAGCAGGGCCATGAGGTCGGCGACAGCGTGCTGATCGAATTAACCCGGATCGTGCACTCCCAAAGCCGGAAATCCGACCGCTTCTACCGACTCGGTGGCGAGGAATTTGTGCTTTTGCTGAACCACACCGATCCAGAGGGTGCCAGAACTGCCATGCAGAAACTCATGGAGCAGATGCGAACAGAACTGCGCTCTCCTGCAGGTCCGGTGACCGTGTCGATTGGCCTCGCGCTCCTTCATCCGGAAGAGAACTGGTCACAATGGCTGGCGCGGGCGGATCAGGCTATGTACCGAGCCAAGTCTGAAGGCAAGGATCGGGTGGTGTTTGCTGAATGAGCGGCGGCATACTGGATAGATGAACCAAGACATCCGCTGGATACAGCGTCTGGATAACTACCAGCGCGCGCTCAAGATCGACCGGGTGGGGCGGCGTTTGTATTTGGCCACCTGAACAAGCACGTTACGCCGCTATGCAGTCGATCCTATCCAGCGCTTTGCCTAGTCTCAGTTGGGCCTCTTCAAGATCGTAGTCGGCCTGTAG
>JAZBPR010000172.1:0-2819 GCA_036351735.1 Wenzhouxiangella sp.
ACATCGTCTACGAAAACGCCGTCCATCAGATCCGCGAAGATGTCGCAGTGGGCCACCAACTGCAACTGGCGATGCAACAGACTGGCTTATTTCCGCCCATGCTGGTGCAAATGACCGCTATTGGGGAGGAAGCGGGTTCGTTAGACGCCATGTTGAATAAAGTAGCGAAAGTTTATGAAGAGGAGGTCAACAATACGGTTGATGCTCTCTCTAGTCTTTTGGAGCCATTAATCATCGTATTTATCGGGGTGTTGGTTGGCGGCATGGTCGTGGCGATGTACTTGCCTATTTTCAAAATGGCCTCAGTCGTGTGATTATTGTTGCCCTCTTCACATTCCGGCCCCGTTATTGCATGATGTAGCGCTGGAGCTTGTGTTTTAGCGCGTCTGTGGGGGGCGCGTCACCGTCTAGGAGAAAGCGCCATGCATGCCCGTACCGCCGAGGTCGCCAATACGACGCTGAACAACCTGGCCCGCAAGCTGGTGGATTCCAGCGTGATGAGCGAGGCCGAGGCGCTGACGGCGCAATCGGACGCTATGGAGAAAGGGCGCACGTTCTCCAGCCATCTGGTGCGGGAAAAGCTGGCCGACCCGATGGGCTTTGCCCATGTAGCGGCCGAGGATTTCGGCCTGCCGCTGATTGATCTGTCAGCGGTGGACCTCAAAAACGCGCCTATGGACGTGGTCAACGAGGAGTTGCTGCGCAAGCACCTGATCATCCCCATCCTCAAGCGTGGCAAGAAACTGTTTGTCGGCGTGGCCGACCCCGGCAACAAGTCAGGGCTTGACGAAATCGCCTTTTCCAGTGGCTTCAGTCTGGAAGCGATTCTGGCGCCTTACAACACCATTGAACCGGCGTTGGACCGCGCATTGGCCGGATCAACACAGTCCTTTGGCGAATTGACCGAAGGCGACGACGGGCTGGAGAGCCTTGAGTTCGAGAAAGGCGACGAGAAGAAAGACGACGCGGTCAACGCCGATGCGACTGAAGACGCACCGGTGGTGCGCTTTGTCAACAAGGTGCTGGTCGATGCCATCCGGAAGGGCGCGTCCGATATTCACTTCGAGCCCTATGAGGACGAATACCGGGTCCGTTTCCGGATCGACGGCATGCTGGTCACCCAGGTCCGCCCGCCAAAACGCATGGCGCCGAGGCTTTCAGCACGCCTGAAAGTGATGTCGTCCATGGATATCGCTGAGCGCCGCGTGCCGCAGGACGGGCGTATCAAGCTCAATTTGGGCCGCGGAAAGGCCTATGACTTCCGTGTCTCCACCTGCCCGACGCTGTGGGGCGAGAAGGTCGTGCTGCGTATTCTGGACTCGTCCGGCGTGTTTCTGGGGCCTGAAAAGCTGGGCTTTGAGCCTGAGCAGCAGCAAGCCTATCTGGACGCCATCAACAAGCCGTACGGCATGGTGTTGGTCACCGGCCCGACCGGGTCGGGTAAGACAGTCAGTCTTTACACCGCACTTGGCATTCTGAACGAGGAAGGCCGCAACATCTCCACCGTTGAGGATCCGGTGGAAATCCGCATGAACGGCATCAACCAGGTTCAGCAGAACACCAAGCAGGGACTGACGTTCGCCGTCGCATTACGTGCCTTTTTGCGTCAGGATCCGGACGTGGTGATGGTCGGGGAAATCCGCGACCTGGAAACCGCCGAGATTGCCATCAAGGCCGCCCAGACCGGTCACTTGGTGCTCTCGACCCTGCACACTAACGACGCGCCCTCCTCCATCGCGCGTCTGGCCAATATGGGTGTGCCCAGCTACAACATCGTCTCGACGGTTCACCTCGTGCTGGCTCAGCGTCTGGCCCGAACCCTGCACACCTGCAAAAAGCCCGAAGATGTCCCGGCCGAAGCGCTTTTGAAGATGGGCTACACGGAAGACGAGGTCGAGGAAGGGATCAAGGTCTACCAACCGGTCGGCTGCGATGGCTGTACGCTGGGTTACAAGGGCCGGGTCGGTGTGTTCCAGGTGATGCCGATTTCTGAAGATATGGAAAGGGTGATTCTGGCCGGCGGCTCCGCGCTGGATCTGGCCAAGCAGGCCCGCGAGGAAGGCATTATTGACCTGCGTCGTGCGGCTTTGAATAAAGTCAAGCAGGGCAAGATCGGCCTGGCCGAAATGAACCGCGTCACGAAGGACTAAAAAGCCCGCTTCGGCAAGAACGGCGGTTTAAGGGTAGTATCTAGGTTGGTTGGTTTGGGTGCCGTTGCGCGGCGCAGGAAAACTTCACTTTGTTCGAAGCACTGAGCCTACTGCCGAGCCCGGTGATCTGGATCGGCGTTTTCTTGCTGGGTCTGATGGTCGGCAGTTTCCTCAATGTAGTGATTCTGCGACTGCCCCCGCGTCTGATGCAGGACTGGCGCATGCAGTGCCGCGACCTGCTGGAAATCCAACTGGAAAACGATCAGACCGAACCAGCGCCGGGTCTGGTCAAGCCCCGCTCGCGCTGCCCCCAGTGCGGATCGGGCATTGCCTGGTACGACAATATTCCCGTACTTTCCTGGCTGATTTTAAAGAGCCGCTGCCGCCACTGCGGCGCCAAAATTGGCATTCGCTATCCGCTCGTCGAACTGGCCACAGGCGTGCTCTCGGTAGTGGTGGTTGCGCATTTCGGACCGACACCCGAGGCGGCCAGCGCGCTGGGGCTGCTATGGGCGCTGATTGCCGCCACCGGCATTGATTTCGATCACCAGCTACTGCCCGACCAGATCACCCTCCCCTTGTTGTGGGCGGGTTTGCTGATCAACCTGAACTGGGAACTGTTTGCCAGCCTCGAAGATGCGGTCATCGGCGCCGTAGCCGGCTACCTGC
>JAZBPR010000173.1:0-2025 GCA_036351735.1 Wenzhouxiangella sp.
ACCCAGCGAACCGCCTCCACCGGCGGGTCCAGTGATGTTTCCCGCAGCGTATCGGACGGTACAATCTCCAGCAGCGGCGAGATCCGGACCGGTGACGGGCGAGAGTTCTCGGTTGCCGGCGAGGGGGACCGCACTGGCGGCACGACCAGCATCTCCGGTGCCACGGGCAGTGCAAGCATCGATACGGATCGACGTCCTGACGGCTCCAGCGTTTCCAGAATTGAAGGTTCGGAAGGTGGTTCCGGTATCTCGATCTCGGATCAGGGGCCGGGACGATTGACGCTGGGCCAGAGTGGTAGCGGAGATCTGTATGCCGGTCGCAACGGCAACGTCTACAAGAAGTCGGACGATGGCTGGCAGAACTACAGCGATGGCGGGTGGCAGAATGTCGATGTTCCCGAGAGAGATCGCTCGTCTGGGGCAGGTGATCGCGAGCTCGGGGCTGAACCCCAGCCGCTCGACCGGCGAGCGGATAACTATTCGCGTGACTTTTCCAGCCTGAACAGGGACTACGATGCGCGCCAACGTGGCATGGGCCAATACGAACAGCGAAGCCGGATGAGTGGTTCCCAGCGCACCAGGGGAGGGCGCGGTCGACGCCGGTAGGGAACCCCTGAACAAGTCTACGCGGAGCGCGTTTCAGTCGGAAGAGCCGCCGAACGTGTGGCGCGTAACCCGTTGGCGCATAGCCTTACGCTGACCGGGGAGGCTTGCCCACAGGCGGACGCATTTTCAGGGATTGCCGAGGTTTCGGTATTGCGTTGGCGAGATGCCGGTGAAATGGCGAAAGGCGCGCGTGAAATGTTGCGGACTGTCATAGCCGGCCATCATTGCGACTTCGATTATCTTCAGGCGAGGATCGTGGAGTTGGGCGCAGGCGAGCTCGAAACGGGCTTCCTGAAGTATTTTCGAATAACTGCTTCCGCACAGCCGGAGTTTTCGTTGTAGCGTGCGTACGCCGATACCTGAAATCTCGGCGATCAACAGAATATCGGGACGACCCTCGGCAAGGTAGGGCTGAAGCAGCGAACGTACTAATTGAACCACCGACCAGAATTCATCGCCGCCACTCTGGCCGGTTCCGAGTCGAGCCGAGGCGGGGACCTCAGTCAAGGACGGAATCTGAACCAGTGTTGGCAAGGCGAGAACCTCACGCTCGACGACAATGGAGGTGGATGGCTGACCCAGCAGAATACGGGTGTCTGGAAATTCCGATTGCACGTTCGCAGGCAGGCGTGCGCGCGAGACAAAGCATATTTCCCTTGGACACCAGGTCATCCCGGCGACGCTGCGCACGACCGAAATGATCGAATGCAAGTTCAACCATTCGGCCAGGCATATGTAAGGATGGCGATCCAATCGGCCCATTGAGCAGGTGACTCGGATATCGTCTGACTCATCATGCAGTCTCATGACCAGGTCGCTATCCTCCAGCCGGGAAAGGTCGACCAGAGCGTCCAGACGCCTGAGTCCTGTCTGCGCTGTCATGATGATGGCCTGTTGATCCGGTCGTAGCGATACCTGCCCAGCCGATTTTGCCGCCAGCATGCCAAGTTCCATTAGCTCAACGTCGTGACCGGTCCGAGCAATCCATTCAAGGGCAAGAGGGACGCTGACGAAATAATCCGGTGTCTCTTCGATGCGCGTCGGCAGTTTCGACCGCTCGAGACTCTGGTCTACGGGCGCGCCTATGGACCGCAATATCGTCAGGTAGTCGATCAGGTGCTTTGCCCTGACGACCGCGAGTCTTCCATTCACACGATTTTCCTGGGCCGGGCGCGTTTTTGGCGCGCATTGGGCTGAAGTTCCCCTCTGACAAGAGTACCCTATCGGCGGCGAATCGCCAAGTCAAGATATCGGCAAGTAGATTGGTGAACAATCACGTCGAGCTGGTCGTGCATATGACACTGATTGCTGGCGCGATTCGAGCAGAGAAAGACCGTGATTCTGTCGCCGAATGGCAAGTATCAGGAACTCATCACGGGGACAATCCAGAAAAGACAAGTCTGTTTAATCCAAAGGAGC
>JAZBPR010000174.1:0-7917 GCA_036351735.1 Wenzhouxiangella sp.
TAGCGCGGGGTGTCGTTGCTCCAGTTGCTTTGCTTGGGGTTCTCGCCCAAGGCAAACTTGATGCCCGGACGAGCGCCGTCGATCACCAATTCGTCGGGTTCGGCGCCCCAGCGCATCTTGATCACCGCCATCTGGCCGCCAATCGCGTTGGCCGATCCGTGCAACAGGTTAATGGTGGTTACCCCGCCGGCCAGCTGACGATAGATGTTGATCGACTCCGGATCGATGACATCCCGGATTCGCACATCGGCCGTGCTGATTCTGGAGGACTCATTGACCCCGCCGAGGATCGCCGCATGGGAGTGCGCATCGATGATGCCGGGCGTGATGTGCATTCCGCTGGCGTCGATCTCGATGGCGTCCCGGGGAATTCTGAGATCGCTGCCGATCTCTGCAATCTCGCCGTCGCGGACCAGTACATCGGTGTTTTCGAGAATCCCGGTCTCATCGGCAGTCCAGACGGTCGCGTTGCGGAAGATCACCGCGTCGACCTGTTCGGGTGGTTCGCTGTTCCAGGCTTCGATGTCGGGGGTCCACTCGGCATAACCGAAGCCGCTGCCGAAACCGAAAGCGGCGATGAGGATGACAGTCAGAAGTCTCTTGTTCATCATGCGTCCTCCTCGTCGGGCGCGCTGCTGCGCTGGCCGCGGACGGCGAATGGGCCGTATGGCCCGTTTCCGTTGCCGCGGGCACGATCGCCGTCGATGCTCAAGCGAAGCGTGACGGTGCCGCTGCCGCCGAATCGGGTCGCGTCCAGCGTGGCGATAACCTCATCTCCGCTGACTCGAACGCTGGAGAGCGATGAATCGTTGCCCATCAAGTTCAGTGATCCGGTCATGCTGGTTGGCGATCCGCTCAGGCTCATCGTCGCTGGCATGTCGCCCATGCTGCCAAGGCGCAGAGTCAGTTCCCAAAGGCCAGCCGGGTCCACGGTTGGCGGCGAGAAGACGGCCAGGACGTGTTCACGGCCATCGATCCAGACTGCATTGATGCTCGGGTCTTCGACCATCAGGTCGCCTTCGACCACGATGAGGTTGGCCATGTAGCCCTCCTGAATTCGGCCGGCCCGATCCTCGATGCCTAACAAGGTGGCAGGTGCGGTGGTTAGCGCTGCAAGAGATTCATCCGGGTCCAGGCCAGCTTCCACCGCCGCGACCAGCGCTTTGAAGTGGTCCTTGGGGGTGGTCAGGCCGTGGGTGGTGAACAGAACCGGCACCTCAGCCTCACGCAGGCGTGCCGGATTGCCAGGTGCAGCGCGCCAGTGACGGAGTTCTTCCAGAGACACGTTGAGGTCGTTTTCATCGCGCACATCGGGTGCATCGGGAAAATTCAGCGGCAGGATATGCGGTACTCGTTGATCGACGATGCCGCCGGGGCGCTTGTATTCCTCGCCGTGGCCGACGATAACCAGATCAAGTTCGCGTCCTTGGGTGAATTCCAGAATGCGCAGTGTGTCGGGCATGTCGGAAGCAACAAAAATGGTCGGCTGTTCGCCTCCTAGTGCAGGTGCCAGCGCGTCGACCCCTTCAAGCCACTGCGGACGGGCCTGCGCAGGATTGCGCTGCCACGCGGCTCGAGCCTGTCGCTGCCACGCCGCATCATCAAAGGTTTGCCTGACCAGCGAGACCGCACCCATCAGTGAGTTCGGATACTGGCGGCCGGGCAAGCGATCGGTGAACGAGACGAATTGACCGAAGGTCGGAACCAATAGGTTGTGGCTGAGTTCGCCGTCGCCCAGATTCGCAACCACCCCGGATCCCTGAATCAATCCATCGCTTGGGGCCAGCAGGGCGGTAGTAAATCCGGCTTCGCGCAGCGCATCCAGTCGATCGCCTGGCCATTCGGCGGCCGTTATCTGGCGGTCGGCGCGAATCAGCGGATGCCTGCCGGTGGGGGTGGCGGTGGCAGTCTCTTCATCGTTGTTGTCCATCTCCGCCGCCTCGATGACGAGATAGGGGTCGATGAAGCCTGGATAGACGGTGATCGGCGGTTGCTCGGCGTCCCGTTCGAATTCGTGCAAACGCGCGTCGGGCGGCGGCGTTAGGTCGGTTCCGACGTCCGTGATGATGCCGTCGCGGATCACGATGGTGGCGTTACTGATCGATTCACCGGGACTGGTGACGACGTTCACCCCGACCAGGGCGTGCACACCCGGTGTCGCCTGGCGCAGATCATCGGCCCAGACGGAACTGCTGATCAGCAGCAAAATCAGTAGCAGCCGCAATGGATTCTCCCCGAACGAAAAAACAAAGCTGGAAAAAGATACCCTAGATTGGTGAGCGCCCCATGGGCAGATTCTCAGAGATAGCGCGTAGGAAGGACCTTGCACGCGAGCGGCTGCAGCCGCTCATAGCTCTGATGTCCATCGGCCAGCAGCAAGGTGGATGCGCCCAACTGGTGGCCAACTTCGAAGTCGTGATCCGTATCGCCAATCAGAAGAGTCTTGCCTGGATCGAGTTGCATGCACGCAAACAGCTGCCGGCCCCGCTCGGCTTTGCTGGTTGCCTCACAGTGATCAAGACCGAAAACCTCGTCGAATGCGTCATCGAGACCATGATGGGCGAGAAGGCCATGCACATCGGACTCAATCGCCGCCGTCAGGATGGCGAGTCGGTAGCCGCTGTTTTTAAGCTCTGAGATCAGCTCTTCAGTTTGTTCAAAGAGATCTGCCTGGGAGGTGACATCGGCCGTATAGGTTTGCATCCATTGCTGCGCCAGTTCGGAGAAAGGGTTTTTGGAAAAATCAAACCCCAACTGCTGGTAATAGCTTTGCACCGGAAAAGTAAAGATGTCCCGGTAGCGCGATCGCGTCAGCTGCGGAAGCGCGAACTCTTCCAGCATGGCGTTGGTGATCGAGAGGCAGAAGTCGATATCGTTGAGCAGGGTTCCGTTCCAGTCGAAGACGATTGTTTCGGTCCCTGCGGGGATGTGGCGGGTTAGGCTTTGCATGCGATGGCATTCTAGGGCAAGCCCAGTAGACTCGCAGAAGTCTGCTGCTCGATCAGGCCTCAGCGTGCTGAGTGGAAACGACGACACTTGCCGTTTAAACTGCGTTATCCCTTCTTTAACGATCGAATGCTTTCAGGATTTTTCAAGGAGCTCAAGCGCAGAAACGTACTGCGAATGGCTGTCGCGTACGGCGTGGCGGCATGGCTTCTTTTGCAGGTTGCCGATGTTTTCAGCGGCGTTTTCGGATTGCCCGACTGGACCCTGCCTTTAGTCGGATTTCTGTTGCTGCTGGGCTTCGTGCCAACCATGATTCTGTCCTGGATCTATGAGCTCACCCCGGATGGATTGAAGCGTGATGCAGAAGTCGCTGCTGCTTCAGACCGCTCGCAATCATCTGCGACACGATTGAATATCTTGATCATTGCCGGACTTTCGCTGGCTGTCGTTGTTCTATTGGTTGACCGTCGCCTCACTGGGACTTCAGTGTCAGAATCGTTCGGTGAACTTGATCCGCTATCAATCGCGGTCTTGCCGTTCGATGATTTCAGCCCGGCGCGCGACCAAGGTTGGTTTGCGGATGGATTGGCTGATGAATTGCTCAACGCGTTAACGCGCGTTCCAAATCTCATCGTTGCCTCGCGCTCGGGCTCTTTCCGATTTCGCGATACGCAGCTGCCTGTTGCAGAAATCGCTGAACAGCTGCGGGTTGCCCATATTCTCGACGGTTCGGTTCGAAGGTCTGGCGACATGATTCGGGTCTCCGCCCAGTTGATCAGAACCTACGATGATCGGCACTTGTGGGCGGATAACTTCGACGGCACCGCCGACAACATCATCGCCATCCAGGAAGAGATTGCATTGGCAATTGCTTCGGCACTGACCGTTGCCATGGACCCGGAGGTGCTTCGCCAAATGATTGATACAGGAACACGCTCGGTCGAAGCCTATGAATGGTTCCTGAAGGGTCAGGAGCTGGGCAATGCGCTGGTGTCGCCGGATGAGCTGGCAGATTACGCTCAGCGCTCCAAGGATGCACTTGAGCGTGCGATTGAGGCGGATCCGGAGTTCGCAAGGGCTCATCATCAATTGGCACTTCACTGGCTTGCTGAACTAGACCCCGCGGCATTTCAGAGCAGTGGTAGTGGTGATACGAATGATGTGCTTGAAAACTTCATCACTGCGATCAACGCTGCGATCGAGCATGCGCCCAGCGAGTTGGACCGACTGCATTATCAAGGCGTCCTGGCGCTCGGGCAGTCACGCTTCGGTGAGGCAAAGCGGCTACTGACCGCCTATCTAGACAGTGGCGTCAGTGATTTCTCGGCACGCTTCCAGCTCATTGAAGCGGCTACGCGGGTCGCGGACTATGAGCTTGCGACAGAGCACATCAAGATCCTTGAAGACAGTTACGGCGATGTCTCAGATCAGTCGCTGGTATCCGAGCTCTACTATCGTGTGGGGCGCCCAGCCGAAGGGGCACGGGTCGCACGTGAGGTTGTGGTCCGAGATCCCACCTCGGCCGGCGGGCTGTATCACGCACACCGGGCATTGCTCTGGGCCGGTGAGATCGATGAAGCAGCAAGCTTGTACGAGCGGTACGCCGCGATCGATGAGGAGACTCGTACCGATCCGATTGCGGCCATTCGTCAGGCCTGTGCCGAGGGCCGGCTCGACGATGCGAAGATCTATCTAGAGCAGATTGCGTCAGGCGATAGTCAGGACGCGGCGACTGCTTTTTTCATCTGGCATGCCGAGAGCCTGATGATGTCGCCGCTTGCAGCAGCAAACGCTCTGGCCCAGCGGCTGGGAGATTTCGATAACGTTTTCGGATTATCCGGGATGATGCTTTATCCGCACTTTGATCCATCCCCTTTCCCTGAGCTGCAGGCATTGATCACCCGGGAAAGTATCGTCCGACCGACGGCCATTAGCCCGCCCTTTGCCTGCCCGCTGGAGTCGCATTAGCCCAACCCCCTGAACTCTTTCATCATCATGGAAGGGTGATTGGAGTCCCGGCTACCCCCGGTCTCTGAGCTTTGCTACCAGCGAAGCGCCACCGTGGGCTCAGTTACTGGCGTCCATGCGCCGACCGTGAGAGTGCCGCGCTCATGGCGAGCAATGCGCAGTTCCGTCTGGCCAGCAAGTTGGCGGGCATACACGAGCGTCAGCGGCAACCCATCTGCTACTGCCTCATCGGCTCGTAGCACCAGTCGAGGTGAGCCATCGTCCGGAAGGCGAGCGAGGGCAGGCGATCGTGCATCGACCACAGCGGAGCGCTTCAAGAACGATGTCGAGACAGATCCCGCTTCGAAACTGTCGCGGAATATAAGATCCCCGAGAACTTCGACCGCTCCCATGTCGCATGCGTCTTCCTGCGGGCGTGTTGCGCCACGCTGGTCGGTTCCAGTGCAGTCGCCGGCGGCGTCGATGGCGGGTGATCCCGGCTGCGGAAGATGCGTGAGCGTCAGGCCGCCGTTATCGGCCAGCGGGCCGAGTAGCGGGTCGATGATGCCGTTGCCGTTCGGGTCGCCGATCAGGTTGCCGTCGGCGTCTGGGCCTCCAAGCGGGGCCTCGACGAGCCCCGAGCCTGAGTTGTCGCCGATCAGCGTGGTCGAGACCTCGATGGCGGGCCCGAGTCGGCCGGCGAGGTGGTGGCGTCGGGCCTCGTCCAAAGCCTCCTGCACCGGATCGGCCGGCGCCAGATTGTTCAGCACCTCATCGGGCAACTCATAGGAAGTGGCCACCAGCGGGCTGTTCTCCTCGAGCATCAGCGGGAAGCGATGAGGCAGCACGCGCACTTCGAACACCTCCTGCACGCTGCCCATGAATTCGAGGAATGCGACGGTCTGGCCGGTCTCCAGATCCACCACCCACACACCGCTTTTTCGCTCCGAGATGCGTTGGGTCAGCGGCAGGCCGGCGAACACGGCGCTCTCGCGCACCTGCGACAGCCCGATCAGCGCGTAGCGGTCGATGAAATCCATGCCACGCGCAAAGCCGGGCACTTCGGCGACCACCTCCGGGGTGCCATCGGAGGCCAGCCGCATCAGCTGCGCCGCGCCGGACGACAGGAACCACAGTTGATCGCGATACCAGCGCGGCGAGTGCGGCATGCACAGTTGGTCGGCCAGCACCTCATGGGTGGTGATGTCCATGATCAGCCCGCCGGAAATCTTGTTGCGCCGCCAGCCGCCGGGCTCGTCGGTGGCGCCCAGCATCGAGACATAGCGCGGCCGCCCGTCGCGCAGGCCCAGCCCGTTCAGGTGACAGCGGTCGGTGAGGTCGTAGGCGGTGATGAACGGCGGCCGCCAGCGCGGCACGAAGCTGAACTCGCGGCTGCGCGTGGCCAGACAGGACATCCGCGTGTTGACAAACCACAGCTCGCCGTCGGCATCGAAGGCCATCTCGTGAATGTCGATCGCTCCGGTGGTGTGCACCTGCCGGGGCAGGTAGCAGGCATCGACCGGTCCGGCATCGTCCAGACGCTTCGCCACCGCCGGCAGATTTCGGTAGGTCACGATGCGGCTGGCATCGCCTACTGCCAGTTCGCCCGGCTTCCAGGCCATGCCCATCGGCCGACCGAAACCCATGAAGTGCGTGTTGACCGACTCGCCCTGCGGTCGGACCAGCACCAGTTGGCCGGCCTGATAGGTCGAAATCAGCAGTGAGGCCTGCGCCTGGTGCAGCAGCTGGCGGAACGAGTCGGTGGACTGGCTGGCGAATTGATGTTCCACGGCAGATCCGGGTACGAGCGTTGTCCCCATTATCGGCGAAGCCGTTTCAGCTGATCGGTTTTAGAAAAGCATAACAACGGCTCGCGGACTGTTCAGAGCCGGTAGGCGACTGCGATTAGATTTAGAAGACCTAGATGCCGAGGCCTCACGGTCGTCTGATAGTTTCCTTCTCCGTGAAGTGCTGAACCCTTGTCTATTTTCAGGAGCTCGTCCATGCTCACCAGCCTGAGCCTTGCTGTGGTGCTGACCTTCAGCGTCTCTCCAAATCTTGAAAGCTATCTGGGCAGCGCTATCGAACGTGGCGTGCCTTTGTTCAATGCCGGCAACGCGGAAGCATGTGCTGCGGTTTATGCCACCGCACTTGAAGGTGTTGCTGCTAGCGATGATTGGGGAATTGATGACGAGGCGCGCGCCAACCTGTCCGACTGGCTGGAGATCAGTTCGGCCGTTCCGGATGCCACGGAGAGGGCATGGGCTTACCGCGCCCTGATCGACCGATTGCTTGCCGGCGAGCCGATTACGGCGGTTGAGTTGGCTGAATCGATTCTATTGTTCGACTTCTCCGATCCAAGCCAATCCGAACCATGGCGAGTAGTGCTCGATGGCGTAATGGGTGGCTTGTCGACCGGCAATCTGAACGTTGAAAACGAGCGTCTGGTTTTCACTGGCGAGACCTCGCTACGTAACAACGGTGGTTTCTCATCGATTCGCGCCCGTATTCCCGCCGGCTCTCTGGCCGGTTACAACGCGCTGCGTGTGCAGGTTGTCGGCGATGGGCGCACCTACATCATCGGCGCCAGTAGCCGTAGCGGTCGGGGAGACAGCTATTGGACCCGTTTTGAGACCACGGCTGGGGAAATCACCACCTTCACCGCGCCGATTGCCGACATGGTCCGGCAGTTCTTCGGTAATCCCATTCAAGGCCGCCTGCAACCGGCCCGGGTCGCGGGTTTGGAGTTCTACATTTACGACGGACAGGAAGGGCCTTTCCGGCTGGAAATTGAGCGGATCGAGGCGGTTCGTTGATCAACATTGAGTCTGGTTCTGATCTGGTTTTTGATTGAACATCGGGCACAATGCCCCGGGTGACTTCTGATTCCTCCTTGATCCACCGAGGCCCATGGTGATCGCTGCCACCGCCGGTCTTTTTCCCGACAGAACCCGACGTCGGCAACTGTTTGCGATTGCGCTTCCGGTCATTGGCGGGATGACTTCGCAGAATATTTTGAACCTA
>JAZBPR010000175.1:0-5359 GCA_036351735.1 Wenzhouxiangella sp.
ATTGGCGCCCCGTCTGCAATGGGCGGGAGGCTCATATCGTGCCGATGTAGCTCAGTTGGTAGAGCAACGCATTCGTAATGCGTGGGTCGGGGGTTCGAATCCCTCCATCGGCACCATCAAAAAACCCACTTATTTTCAATACGTTAGAAATTTTTTCGGCGGGTTTTCGAGTCGGCAAATTTCGCGACTGTGACCAAACTGCGGCCAAATTGTGACCAACTGTGACCACGGCCCGAATTTTTGAGCAACGCACTCGGAGTGCGTAGGTAGTATGTTGGTCAGTTGTCTGATTTGAGCGTGTCGAGATTTGCTTGGTCGTGGACAGCCCCGTAGACTGAGAGCTGCATCGCAGCAGGGCTGAGTCAGTGATCCGAAAACACATCAAGCTGGTGACTGGCGAGCTTTACGCGTGGCTGGCTAATCTGAAACCGATGGCAGCCAGCGAGTGCAAAATCTTGGTGGGCAACTGGCAATTCGCGGCATGACGGAAGACAAGAGCCATTGGGTTGGCCTTCACGAGCGGTTGTCCAGTCCGGCGCTACTTGAGGAACTCAAGAAGCGCGAACTGATGGAGCTCGCAAATTGGCGCAAGAATTTGGAGCAGGAGGAACTCGAAGCCAAGGTGTATGCGCACCTGGGTCGCGTTTTCTCAGTGGCACTGCTGGAGTTGCGAGAGCGCGATCGACAGGCTTGGGAGGCCTCGATTGCTGATCTCAAACAAGCCTTGATTGACGCGGGGCATCCATTAGCCAACTACCTCGACCAGCTTCCTGAGTTGCCGCTTCGGGAACTGACCGAAATAAGGCGACCAGCGGATGCGGCGGTTGAAGCGCGCGCGACAACGCGGCCCGATTTACCGTTGGCGCTTTCTGCGCTGCTGACTGGGTCGCGGCACTCGCCCAGCCTAGTCGGGCAAATTGACAAGGAGCTGGCCAGTGCCGACCGCGCTGACTGGTTGGTGTCCTTTATCAAATTCAGCGGTATCCGCGCTCTGAAATCAAGTTTACGCAGATTTGCGGAGGAACCCAGTTCAGACGGTATACCGCGTTTACGAGTCGCCACCACCTCCTATCTGGGGGCGACCGATGTAAAGGCTATTCGCACGCTGCTGGAGTTGCCCAATACAGAAGTCCGGGTGTCTTTTGATACCCATCGCACTCGACTGCACGCCAAGGCCTACCTTTTTCACCGCCATACGGGTTTCGGCACGGCTTACGTTGGCTCGGCCAATATCTCACGGGTGGCGTTGGACGAGGGGCTAGAGTGGACCGCGCGCATCAGTCAGCACGAATTGGGTCATGTCTGGCGACAAGTGGTCGCTGGCTTCCAGACGCATTGGTCTGATGAAAATGAGTTTGAACCCATCAGCATGGATGATTTGCCGCGCTTGGAAGAGGCTTTAGCTACCGAACGCGGGAGTCAATCAGGTCGTGAGCCCCGATCCTGGCACTTTCTTGATCTTCGGCCGCATGCTTTTCAGCAAGAAATTCTCGATGCAATTGCTGAGGAACGGGAAGCCGGTCTGAGTAAGCACTTGGTGATCGCAGCCACCGGTACCGGAAAAACCATGGTAGCTGCGTTCGACTACCGACGTTTCGCCCAGACTCAGGGTCACGGCAGCCGACCATCTATGTTGTTTATCGCCCACCGCGAAGAAATTCTTGACCAGGCGAGGAACAGCTTTAGGCACGTGCTGCGGGATGAGACATTTGGTGACTTACTGGTGGGAGGGCGCACGCCTAGCCATACCAGGCATTTGTTTTGTTCCGTTCAGAGTTGGAATGCACGCGACTTATCGAATTTGCCTGAAGATCACTTTGACTATGTGGTTCTTGACGAAGCGCACCACGCGGCCGCGGCGTCCTATCAGCGCATTCTCGAACATATTCGGCCAAAGGTGCTGCTCGGGCTGACAGCGACGCCGGAACGGGGGGATGGGCAGGATATCCGCGACGATTTTGGAAGTCGATTTACGCATGAAATGCGCTTGGCTGATGCCATTGAGGCGCGCCACCTCGTGCCGTTTCACTACTTTGGGCTCGGCGATCATCCGGATGTGGACTTTAGCGGCTTGGCTTGGCCGCGCAGAGGCTACCGTACTCAGGACCTCGATCGCATCGTGGGCACTAACGAACGCCGGGCGCGCTGGGTGCTGCGTCAACTTGAAGATCACGTTGCCGACCTGGACCGGATCCGAGCTTTGGGATTCTGCGTCAGTCAGCGCCACGCCCAGTTTATGGCTGACTATTTCAATGTGCATGGAATTATGGCCGAGGCGCTGACAGCGGATTCTCCGGAAGTATTGCGCCAAACAGCACGCCGGCGTTTGGTTAATAGAGAAATCCAAATCATTTTCACCGTCGATCTTTTCAACGAAGGCATCGATATCCCGGAAGTCGATACGGTATTGTTCTTGCGCCCGACGGAAAGCCTGACGGTTTATCTCCAGCAGTTGGGGCGCGGCCTTCGTTTGCATGAGGGTAAGGCCAATTTGACAGTGCTGGATTTCATTGCACCGCAAAACCGCCGCTTTCGATTTGCCGATCGTTTCCGTGCGCTCAGCAATCGCAAGGAGCAGCGTGTGGATCGCCAGATCGAAACAGGCTTTCCGTGGCTGCCTGCAGGGTGTCTGGTTCGTCTGGATGAGAAGGCATCCGGGATTGTGCTAGCAAATATACGAGACACTCTGGCGCAGCGTAAGCCACAGATCCTGGCGCAACTGGCCGCTCTTCGCCAAGAGAAGGGTGAGGAAGTTTCCTTAGCCGAAATGCTAGATTGGCTGCATCTGGACGATCCGGATTTGTTGCTGAAGCATGGGCTGCCACGCAGCTTGATGGCCATAGCTGGAGGGAAGTCTTCGTCGGGTTTTGGTCAATATGAAGGTGGGTTTGAGCGTGCGCTGCGCCAAATTCTGGTTTTTGATGATCGAGATATATTGGTAGCACTGCAGTCTGCGCTACAAACCGAGCAGCAAATGCCAGTGTCCCATAAAGACCTTCTATTGCTCGCTCTTGCCATGATTTGGGGTGGACGGCGGCCAGAAGGAGGTTGGCGTGAGGCTCTAAGTTTTATTCGGTCCCACGCGGCTCTTAGGCGTGATCTGCTGGAAGTTCTTGAGTGGCGACTCGGGCAACTATTGCAGGTCAATTACCGCCGCTTCGAGTCGCTAACAGGGCCGCTTGCGCTTCATGCGTGCTATTCAAGGGAGCAGATCATGCTGGCACTGGGCAAAGGCGACTTTCAGACCCCATTTGCCCACCGAGAGGGTGTCTTACACGTTCCGGAGAGAAATCTGGACGCCCTCTTTGTCACGGTCAACAAGTCTGACAAGGATTTTTCTCCAACCACTCAGTACGAAGACTATGCGCTTAACCAGGAACTGTTCCACTGGCAAAGTCAGTCAACCACCTCCCCAGAGTCACCGACCGGTCAGCGCTACATCAACCATGCCGGACTAGGCTGCCAACCGCTTCTGTTTGTGCGCTCTGGAAAGAAACTGCCCAACGGGTTGACTGAGTCCTTCCGATATATAGGTCCAATCGACTACGTGCGTCATGACGGGAGTCGGCCGATGAGCATTGTCTGGAGACTGCAGCATCCACTCCGAGCGCGCGAACTCCGAATTTACAGGCAGGAAGCGATTTGAGGTGCCGCACGTTGTGCAGCATATTCCAGAGCCAAGCCAATCAACCGACGTGCCATCATGAGGTTTGTACGCACTCTATTACGTGTCGAGGATTTTGTTGTAGATCGCCAGGTCGTCGGCAGAAAAGCAGACGAAGAAAATTGTGTGTAGATTCGTCAACTTTTGGATTAATGAACGAACACTATCCACAGCGATCTGAGCGGCATGCTCCTTGGGATAACCATAAACCCCGGTGCTGATGGCCGGAAACGCGATCGTTTTTACTTGGTGGGCATCCGCCAATATCAAAGACTCGCGATAGCAGGAGGCGAGCAACTCAGCTTCGCCACTGTTTCCGCCACGCCACACAGGACCCACGGTGTGGATGATGTACCTGGCGGGCAGACTAAAACCGTCGGTCAACTTGGCCTGCCCGACTGCGCACCCGTTCAGTCGTTTACAGGCCTCAAAAAGCTCCGGCCCGGCTGCGCGATGGATCGCCCCGTCCACGCCTGAGCCGCCAAGCAGCGACGAGTTTGCTGCATTGACGATGGCGTCAACCGATAGTGTGGTGATGTCGGCTTGAATGGCCTTGAGTTCGACGGTCATGGCGATCTCTTCCTAAAATTGGCTAGGTCATGCGGCTGATTCCTCGCGTGATTCTAGCGCTGTCTGTTGCCGGGGGCCGGCTTCCTATCGGTGCTCAGTGAGGTCCATTGCATAAGTTGCCTGTCAGATCTGTCCAGAAATGATGGTTGCTCCGTTTTGGCTAAATGCTGGTGAGAGTTGCTATGCTCCTCGGCATTGACCACACCGAATTCGGAGAATCTGACGATGGCCAGTCTAAAAACCTACCTATTGCTTGTTCTCCTTTTGCTCTCGGGCGCCGCATTGGCTGAAGAGGGAGCTGACGCGGCCGAAATCCGAGAGTTACTGGACGCTTTTCTCGAGGGAGCTTCCACCAATGACGCGCAAATGCACGACCGGTTCTGGGCCGAGAGCCTGGTGTACACAAGTTCGTCAGGATTGCGGTTCGGCAAGTCCGAAATCATGGGTGGACTTGCTGAGGCGGCGGCAAACGAAGAAGCTGGGCCGGTCTACACGGCCGAAGACGTGAATATCCGGCTATTGGATAAGATCGCAATCGTGACTTTTCGGCTTATGGCTAAGGGCATTGGTGGCGAGGTGGAAGGCCAGTTTTACAACACGGGCGTTCTGCAACTTCTCGACGAAGAATGGCAAGCCATCACATGGCAGGCGACGCGGATACTTGATTCCGATGAGTAGCGACTGACCGTTCGCGATGTCTGCACTACTTTTGGCCGCAAGTCCGCCCGAGCTCAACTGCCGATCGTGTCAGGCCTTTCTTGGACACAGTAGTGGACTGGGTGCAGGCTGAACACTATAGTCAGGTCACATGAATGACCTGCCATCCGCGTCCACTCGAGCAAGCGTCGCCGAATGGCTGAACCTGACTCTGATTCTGCTGTTTTACCTGGCCTTGTCTCTGAGTGCATGGTTTGGCGTTCCCGCCTGGATGGAGTTGCTAGGCCTGCGGTCGCAATCTGCCGGCGGTGGTGCCGCCATGATGTTCCTGTTCTTCGGGCTACCCATGTTCCTCGTCAGCTGCCTGCTATTCGTGGTCACGACACGATTGCCCAGTCCCGGGTTTTTGCCCCGGCTGCAGGCGTATCAAAGGCCGGCGTTGCTGATTCTGCTGGCCTGGCAGGTGGC
>JAZBPR010000176.1:0-2850 GCA_036351735.1 Wenzhouxiangella sp.
CAAGAAGAGTGCCATCGCCACAGCCCAGGTCCAGAACATGGTGGCCGGGCTGAACCCACTGCTGGATGATTTCGAGATCCGGTCTCATGCGCCGACCTCCCGTGCTACCCGGTCCATATAGGCGTTAAAGATGTCAGTGTACCGCGGGGTCGGAATCAGAAACGCGTCGTGTCCCCAGGGTGCGTCCACCTCGGCGTAGCTGACCTTCCTGCGCGCGCCAATCATAGCATTGACCATTTCTTCCGAGCGGGCCGGCGTGAAGCGCCAGTCGGTGCTGAATGACAACACCAGGTATTCGCAACTGGCCGCTGCCAGTGCTTTCGAGAGGTCGCCGCCAAACTCGTAGGCCGGATCAAAGTAGTCCAGGGCACGGGTCATCAGCAGGTAGGTGTTGGCGTCAAACGATTCGGAAAAGCGTTCGCCCTGATAGCGGAGGTAGCTCTCGACCTGGAACTCCGCGTCATAACCAAACTTGTAAGCCTGGTCACGGAGTTCGCGGCCAAATTTCTCGCCCATGGAGGCATCAGACAGATACGTGATATGGCCAACCATCCGCGCCAGCATAAGGCCACGCCTGGGAACCGTATCAAAGTCGTAATAGCGCCCGTCGTGAAACTCCCGATCAGAGGTTATTGCCTGGCGTGCCACTTCATTGAAGGCAATATTCTGGGCGGTCAATCGCGGAGTGGACGCAATCACCACCGCATGCCGCAGGCGATCGGGGTAGTCCAGGCTCCACTGCAGGGCCTGCATGCCGCCGAGGGAGCCGCCAACAACTGCCGCCCAGCATTGAATGCCGAGCCGATCTGCCAGCAGCGCCTGACTTTTGACCCAGTCGCCGACGGTGATAACCGGAAACTCCGGGCCAAACGGCTTTCCGGTTTCGGGATTGATGCTGTTGGGGCCGGTGCTGCCGTGGCAGCCGCCCAGATTGTTCAGGCTGACAACGAAAAAACGATCGGTATCGATGGGTTTCCCGGGGCCGATACAGCTGTCCCACCAGCCGGGTTTGCGGTCCTCGGCAGAGTGGTAGCCGGCCGCGTGGTGATGGCCGCTCAAGGCGTGGCAGATAAGAACGGCATTGCTGGCGTCGGCATTCAGGGTGCCGTAGGTTTCCACCACCAGGTCATAGTTTTCCAGGGACTGGCCGCAGGCCAGATCGATGGGAGCGTCGAAATGATAGGTCTGCGGGGAGACAATCCCGACAGAATCCGCAGGCAGGGTATCAGGCATCGGCGCGAATGGTTCCTGGTTCGATCCGTAAGTGTCTGGAAAAGCAATGACAAAGCCATCGCCAGCCCAGCAGTTTAAAGCCGGGGCGTGATGGCTGCAACCGCCTGAATGGTCGCGCTTGCGGGGCTTAGTGTCCCGTCTGGCTCATGCCTTAATCTACTGCTTGCCTCTGAGAATTCTGAGCTAGGCGCCAGTCTGCAGATGTGGTGGTTCCACATCAAAGGCTGGCAACGCAGATTCAGAGTTCTCAGAGGCAAGCCCTTCGGGAGCATCTGAAAAGCCGAATGGCGTCGTTCTGCTGTCTCGATTTGGAACCACCAAATCTTCACCAGCACGCCTAGCCCTTCGGCTTTTCAGAAGCTCAGTAGGTTAAGGCATGAGCCAGACGGGACACTACACAGCGCCGGAGATGTTCACCACTTTTTGCTGGATCAGGGTGGGGGCCGGTTTGCGGATCTGGCGCTGCATCGCGTCGGCCAGTTCCAGTTGCCTGCGCAGGTCGGCAATGGTGTTGGTCAGGCGCAGGCGCTCGGTGCGGCTGTCCTTGTCGTTGCGGACCATATCGCGAAGGCGCCGGATCTGGTGCTCCAGAAGCTGCTTCTGCTCCATGGAATACTGCATGATCGGTAGCAGGGCTTCCGATGGCCAGCGCTCAACGTCCTGGCGTACACGGGCATGCAGTGTGCGGGCTTCGCCCACCATGACATTGAAAAAACGGCGAACCAGAACCGACTGCTCGGTGAGCAGATTCTTCGGACTGATGCGGAAACGTCTCGCTTTTTTGCGCAACTCGCGGATGGCAATGACATGGCGCCCGGCCCGCAGCGGGATGGGCTCAAGGTGACGGGCTCGGTTGT
Source organism: Wenzhouxiangella sp. (assembly GCA_036351735.1). Taxonomy (GTDB): domain Bacteria; phylum Pseudomonadota; class Gammaproteobacteria; order Xanthomonadales; family Wenzhouxiangellaceae; genus Wenzhouxiangella. Next base: position 2,091 of record JAZBPR010000176.1, read on the forward strand.
CTTCGTTATAGCGACGGTAAATCGCGCCCACCATTTTTTCGGCCAGGTGCCCTTCGCTCAGAAGGTTGGTCAAGTCGCTTTCGAGCAGTTCGAAAAACTGATCCATGGCGCGGTTCATCCCGGCAGTGGTCCAGCTCTTCGACATACTGGTACGTACATGTTCCGCATGGGCTTCGAAGCGGTCTTCGCTCACCAGCTTCTTCAGCAGGTCGCCCTGGGAGTCCATGAGGCGACGGCTGGAGCGCAGGGTGATCAGCTTCTTGTAGTAAAAGTCGTAGTCTTTCTGGGCGCGTTCTGCGAGGCGGCCCAGCGCTGCCTTGTCCATGGTAACGCCCGCGCACGCCTGGAGTTCTTCCTCCAGGGATTCGAGGCGGTACTGCATGGCTGCCTGGCTGTTCTGGAGCATGCCCAGCAGGTCGTTGATCAGACTCTGGGTGATCAGCTGTTCCTTGTGCATGAGGATGCGCTGGATAATCAGCTGCTCAAGCTGATTGATATTGGAACGGTCAAACAGGTCGTTGTCTTTCTTCACCCTTGCGACCAGCCCCTGCTTGGCAGAAACCGGGATAACATCGTGCTGGCGCATGCCCAGGTGGTCGGCCGTGTAACCGCGCACCCGCTCAATCGCCTCGTTGGTGTGGCGCTCGCCCTGGAGGTCATCCCAGAGCACGTCGATCTTGTTCAGCACGGCAAAGCGGCCGGCGCGATGATCGGCGTGCTGGGTGTCGATGTGCTCTTTCCAGATGGTCATGTCGCTGGC
>JAZBPR010000177.1:0-14605 GCA_036351735.1 Wenzhouxiangella sp.
AAGAAGGCGGCCTCCACCAGCCCGACCCCAGCGCCTGCGTCTGCCGCTGCCGCTGCTCCCTTCCGGGCCTGACGGGGTTCACGGCAAAAACAGCGTGGGAAGACCGGCGAAGACCGCCAACGTACGATTATCTCAGAAATAGACACGGATGTGTCTGCCGGCCGCTCCTGTTCCTAGCTGATTCGCTCCAGACGCTGCAAGCGGTTGAGGTCGTCCGTGACCAGACGAAACCGTCCGTGGATTCCCGTATGCTGCACGTGCGACCTCAGGGCGTTGGCCGGAAAGCGAATGTTGCGACCCTGAGAGTCGGTCACCACGACAGCTTCCGCCTGACCCTGATAGTAGCGGAGGTACTCATCGCGGCTGATGCTGAGTGAAAAGTAGTATTCGTTCACCGAAATCAGTGCATGCCGGTCTTTGTTGTCATCAGGATAGCTCAGGTTAGGTCAGCTTGATCCCAAAGAGGTGGTGTACACTGAAATCCTCTATTTAAACGCGCAATGTGCCCTGGAAGTTGCGCTGCTTCCCCGGAGAAAGTTTTGAGTTATCAGGTTCTTGCGAGAAAATGGCGGCCGCGCGACTTTTCCAGCCTGGTCGGACAGTCCCACGTTGTGAAAGTCTTGAGTAACGGCCTGGCCAGCGGTCGTATTCACCATGCTTTCTTGTTCACCGGCACTCGCGGAGTGGGCAAAACCACGATTGCCCGCATCCTGGCAAAGTCCCTGAACTGCATGGAAGGCGTGAGCGCTCAGCCGTGCGGTGAGTGTGAACACTGTGTGGCGATTGATGAAGGCCGGTTTGTCGATCTGCTGGAAATCGATGCCGCGTCCAGGACCAAGGTGGACGATACCCGGGAAATTCTGGACAACGTGCAATACGCGCCGGCCCGGGGACGATTCAAGGTTTACTTGATTGACGAGGTCCACATGCTCTCCACCCACAGCTTCAATGCATTGCTGAAAACGCTGGAAGAGCCGCCGGAGCACGTCAAGTTTGTACTGGCGACTACAGATCCGCAAAAAATCCCGGTCACTATCCTGTCGCGCTGCCTCCAGTTCAACCTGCGCAGGCTGCAAGCCGACGAAATCGCGGGCCATATGCGCCAGATTCTCGAAACAGAGGGTTTGAGCGCCGAAGATGAGGCGATCGGGCTATTGTCGAGAGCTGCTGACGGCAGCATGCGTGACGGCCTGAGCCTGCTGGACCAGGCTTTGGCTGGCGCCGAAGGACTGCGCGAAGAAGCGGTTCGCGACATGCTGGGCAGTGTTGAGCAGCGTCATGTACACGGTCTGTTGGGTGCCTTGGCCAAGCGGGATCCGGCAACGGCCATCAATGTCATCGGGGAAGTTTTCGCCCAGGCCCGAAGCCTTTCCCGTCTGCTTCAGGATCTGGCCGAAGCCTTGCACCGGGTCGGTCTGATCCAGCAGGTGCCCGACTATCGAGATGACTCGCGCACTGATTGGGAAGATCTGGTTGCGATGGCAGCAGCACTGGATCCGGAAGACGTTCAACTGTTCTATCAGATTGCCGTGACGGGTCGACGTGACTTGCATCTTGCGCCCAGCGAGCGGGCGGGCTGTGAGATGACGCTGCTTCGCATGTTTGCTTTTGCCCCGGGAACAGGCACTGTTGGCCAGTCTGGGCCGTCAGCTCCGGGTGCTGGTCGAGATACGGCTGAAGAATCACCAAGCCGGCAAGCGCAGGCGTCGGAAGCGCCCTCGGATGCATCGTCGGTGACCTGCGCCAACGTGACTCAATCCGGAAGCGCCCGCTCGAAATCTGTCGCCCCGAAAGCGCTGAACGCCGAGAACTGGTCTGAAGTGCTTGCCAGGCTGTCGCTCAATGGTTCGGTCAGAACTGTTGCGGCGCTGCTGGCTTTGACGGACGCTTCGGAAGGACACGTGAGCTTCACTGCTGGACGAGATGATTTGTTCATGATGACAGACCGCTTCAAGCAGGCGCTGTCAAAGGCGCTTGCCGAGCATCTGGGACATCCTGTTCGGATCACCATCAAGCCGGTGGATGAGACCAATCTGGATACCCCGGCGAGGCAGGAGCAGGACCTGATCGATGCCAGTCAGGCCAGAGCTGAGGCTGCCATTGAGCAAGATCCGCTGGTCCAGCGTCTACGCAGTCGATTTGACGCTCAAGTGCTGCAAGGTTCGATCCGGCCCCTGGATACACGAAGTCACTAAAAAGGTTAACCATGATGAAAGGCAACATTGCCCAGCTGATGCAGCAGGCTCAGAAGATGCAGGAAAACTTCAAACAGGCCCAGCAGGAAATGGCTGACCTGGAAGTCACCGGTCAGGCCGGTGGCGGTCTGGTTGAGGTGCGCATGAGCGGTCGGCACGAAGTTAAGCGTGTGCACATTGATGAAAGCATTGCCGATGATAGAGAGATGATTGAAGACCTGGTTACCGCAGCGGTCAACGATGCGGTCAATCGCGTTCAGGAGGCCAGCCAGGAAAAGATGTCGGGCCTGGCTGGCGGGTTACCGTTGCCGCCCGGTTTCACCTTGCCTTAAGTTTTCAGGCCGGAACCTTCATGGCCGATCCCTTCGACGAATTGCTCGAAGCGCTGCGGTGTCTACCGGGCGTGGGTGCGCGCTCTGCCCAGCGTATGGCATTGCATCTTCTGGAGAGAGACCGAGACGGCGGTCGACGTCTGGCCGCGTCGCTGGAAACGGCGATGCGTGATATCCGAAGGTGCAGCCAGTGCAGGAATTTCACCGCCGCCGAGGTGTGTCGAATCTGCGCAGACGATCGACGAAGCGCAACAACTCTTTGCATCGTTGAAAGCCCTGCTGACGTTTTGGCCATCGAATCGGCGACAGGCTACCAGGGCCGCTATTTCGTCCTTCTGGGGCGGTTGTCACCCCTCGACGGAATTGGTCCGATCGAGCTGGGTCTTAATGATCTGGAGCGCCAACTGTCGACCGGCGATGTCGAGGAAATCGTGATCGCAACCAATACGACGGTGGAGGGTGAGGCGACGGCGCATTATCTGAGAGAGATGGCCGACCGTCACTCCGTGCGTGTATCGAGGCTGGCTCAGGGCGTGCCGCTGGGCGGCGAACTCGAGCACACTGACGCATCAACCCTGGCGCATGCGTTCTCGTCGCGTTTGCCCATGCCTTAAAGCTTCCGTCTGGCGCTGAACTTGAATTCTCAGCGCCCTTTGAAGACGGGTTTGCGTTTCTCGAGGAAAGCGCTGGTGCCTTCCATCATGTCTTCGCTGGCGCAGCAAATGGAAAACCGCGCGGTCTCCAACGCCAGTCCGGCCTCTAGGTGGGTTTCTGCACCCTGAAGGGTCGACTGCAGGATACCGCGCACCGACTCTGGAGCCGCATCGACCAGCGGCTTGGCCAGGCTCAGCACAGTGTCTTCCAGTTCTTCTGCATCGACCACCCGATTGACCAAGCCGAGTTCATAAGCGCGTTCGGCGCTGATGGGTTCCCCGGTGAGTGCGAGTTCCAGAGCAATGGTGCTGCCCGTCAGGCGGACCAGACGCTGTGTGCCCCCAAAACCGGGCATGATGCCGAGCTTGATCTCGGGCAGGCCAAGCCGTGCGTTGCGGCTGGCGATGCGCAAATGGCAGGCGAGTGCGAGTTCCATCCCCCCGCCCAAGGCGAAGCCGTTGATGGCCGCAATAACGGGCTTGTCCAGATTCTGAATCATGCTCATCAGATCCTGGCCGAACTGCGAAAACTGGCGGGCTTCCAACGCATCTTGTTCGCGGATTTCATTGATATCCGCCCCAGCAACGAAGGCTTTGTCGCCATGACCGGTCAGGACAATGACCCGTACTTTGTCGTCGCCACTGGCGTCGATAATGGCGCCATACAGTTCTTGCAGTGTTGCCCGGTTGAGCGCATTGAGTTTGCTGGGTCGTTTGATCGTGATGGTATGCACGCCGCCACGGGTTACGACGGCCAGATTTTCAAAACGCATGGTGCTTTACGGGCTGAGGGGATCAGGGGAGCGATTGTAAACCACGCATGGTCAGCCAGATGCTGGCAATCAGAGCGAGGAGCCCTGCTGAAATCAGAGCCAGTGCGCAGCATGCCGGCCAAAGGGATTGGCCAAGAGTGAGCAACTGGTCGATCTGAGAGAGCACAAGTTCGCTGTTGCTGGCCAGATCGCTCAGCCCTGCTGCAATCCCGGCCAGTGCGGCCGGGAGCAGCAGAAGCAGACTGAGTAAGGTGATGAGTAGTTGCATGGGTCTGGGGTTGGATGGCGTTTAATCGCGCAGTTCGCGGTCGATCCGGTACTCGCTTGAGGTCATCCAGGCTTCCATTTGTTGGAGGCGGTCATCCAGACCCCGGAAGCGTCGGTTGAGGTGGCTCACCGAGTCTCGCGGCGAGCGGCGAACTTCCTGCCAGAACTCTTCCTCGTCGGCATCCCGGTACAGGTCACGCGGCCGCTTGGGCAGCAGCAACCACAGCACCAGATAGCCCACCACCATGACGAAGGTAAATGGCAGGGCCAGCAGCACAACAACCAACCTCAGTCCGTTTCGGTTAACACCGGTCCAGTCGGCCAACCCGGCGCAAACACCGGCGATGACGGCCCGGTCCTTGTCCCTGTAAAGGCGGTTCCGGTTTGCGTGATGTTTGATCGCGTTCATGAACGGTTCCTCCAATTTGGACTGTCGGCATCCAGGATTCGCTCCAGCGAACGAATCCGGTCCTCCATCTTTCGGGCGCTTTCATTGAGTTCTTCAAGCATTGCTTCGTCCTTCGTGTTCAAGCGCCGGTTCGCTGAATTGCGGGTCGAGTAGTGCATCACCAGCCAGATCGGCAGGACGACGACCAGGAAAATGACCAGCAGCGGGAAAACAAAGTCGGGAAACATGGCGACTTAGCTCTTCTGCTTGCGGGACTTCAGTTCGGCTAGCTCGGCCTCAATGCGTTCGTCGGTTTCGAGCTTGCGGAACTCCGATTCAAGCGTTTTGCCTTTGCGGCCCATATCCAGCGCTTCGGCTTCGGACTCGATCTGCTCGATGCGCTGCTCTGCCGAGTCAAAGCGGTGCAGCATTTCGTCGATCTTGTCGTTGTGCAGATGCTTGCGGGTCTTGAGCTGATGGCTGGCCGAGCGATGACGCATGACCAGAGCACGTTGACGATTGCGGGCATCGGTCAGCTTGGCCTGCAGCTTGGCAATATCGCCGTCGTACTTGGCCAGCTGGTCTTCATAGTGGGTCAGCTCCTCTTTGAGATAGCCAATCCGGTCGCTCAGGCTTGTCTTTTCAACCAGTGCCGCACGGGCCAGGTCCTCGCGATCTTTTTCAAGCGCGATCTCTGCCTTGCGTGCCCAGTCGATCTGCTGCTCTTCCAAACGCTTCAGCAGTCGCGAGCGCTCCTTTTTTTCGGCGATGCATTTGGCGGTTGCTGATCGGACCTCAACCAGTGTGTCTTCCATTTCCTGAATCATCAGGCGGATCATCTTCTCTGGATCTTCCGCCTTTTCAAGAACGGAGTTCAGGTTGGCGTTGATGATGTCGCCCATGCGAGAAAAAATACCCATTGTCTTGCTCCTTCGTGGGATGGTTACGCTTACGGGAATGAATAAGCACAAAGCGTGCCAAAAATAAAAGGCTTAATTAACAATGATATGGAAAGGTATGGTGATTAGATATCGGTAAAAATAACCAGTAATTGGTAGTTATAACCACAATAAATACGATGGAACCCCCTTGCTGATCCGGAGTCTCAATCGCCGCGTAAAGAGAGCGCAGGTCTGCCGAAGGTTTTAGCCGACGACTGATGATTGGTCTGCTATTGGCTGACCTGAACGTCTGACTGGTTTAGAATGCACGGTTTAGTAAATCCCACCCCATCTGCTCTGCACCCATCTGGAGGCAATATGCAAAAGGTATTCGTGTCGCTTGCCGCGACGTTTCTTCTGGTTGGTTCTGCGTTTGCTCAGGACCTCGAATCTGAGCCCGGCAAGCTCGGATACTCAATCGGCTATGAGTTCGGCGCTGAACTGCGAAGCTACGACATTGATCTTGAACTGGAATCCATTTTTCAGGCGATTCGCGATGCCTACTCCGGAACTGACCCTCAGGTCGAGATCGCTGAAATGCGTCAGTTGATGACCGAACTACAGGAGCAGATTCGTCAGGAGCGCATGGCGGCTTTCGAACAACTGGCCGAAGACAATCAGCAGCGTGCGACCGAGTTTCTGGATGAGAACCGGGGCAAGAATGGCATCGTCGCGTTGCCTAGTGGCGTCCAGTACCGAGTCATCGAAGAAGGTGAGGGAGACCGCCCAGGCCTGGAGGATGTCGTGACTGTTCACTACCGGGGCTCGAAAATTGACGGCCGCGAGTTCGACAGTTCTTTCCGCCGCGGGGTGCCCGCTGTATTCCAGGTCAATTCTGTGATTGAAGGCTGGCAGGAAATCCTCCCATTGATGCGCGAGGGTGCCATGTGGCAGGTCTTCTTGCCGCCTGAGCTGGCATTTGGCGTTCGTGGCGACCCACCGATCATTGGCCCTAATGAAGCTCTGCAGTTCGATGTCCGGCTCGTCCAGATTGGTGCGCCTGAAGGGTTTGAAGAAGGAGCAGCCGCTCCTGGCAATCAGTAGCCGCTGATGGGTGATCCGGCCGCCCCGATTCCAGATATCGAGTCGCCGTGCATCGGGACTTGTACCATGGGAACGGAAGGCCTGTGCATCGGCTGTTTCCGTTCAGCCGATGAAATCGCGGCCTGGCTGAGCTATACCGCCGAGCAGCGTCGCGCGATCATGCACGCTCTGCCAGACCGTGCCGAGCAGCTCTTTGAAGACTGAACCCGACGACAGGCTTGCTGGCCTGTCGTCGGTTCTCTTCCCGCCGGATACGCCAGTTGATGCGTTGCCCGTATCGGGATACCGTCCATACGATCAATCCAAGGAGTGGCGGCCACGGCAGGCTGCGGTACTTCTGCCATTGATCTGCTCGCCTGAGCCCGAACTGGTTCTGACTGTTCGAAGTGACGCAGTCGCTACCCATGCCGGTCAAGTTGCTCTTCCAGGAGGCGGTCATGAGGGGAGCGAGGCGTTCCCAGTTGAAACGGCCCTGCGCGAGACTTTCGAGGAAACCGGCGTGGATCCCGGTGCCGTTGAGGTCGTCGGACTGATGCAGCGGTTCGATACCATCAGCAATTACCGGATCGTGCCCGTTGTGGGGGTGATTGATCAGCGCCCGCAGTTCCAGCCTTGCCCACGAGAGGTGCGCACGATTTTCACTGTGCCTTTGGAGCGCGTCCTCAATCCCGACTCTTACTGTCAGCATGAAGTGCGACGAGACGGCAAGACCTTCGAGGTCTGGTCCATGCGGACCGATTGCTGGCCAATCTGGGGAGCGACCGCGGCGATTCTCGCAGACCTGGCGCGGCTGGTTTCAGGTCGAACATCTTGCTGAGTTGTTTCGTGCCCTGTTGAGGCACCACGTCCTTAGTCTTCCTCGCGCAATCCGAAGAGAAGCTCGACCGTGCTCTGATGTTCGGGGCGAAGCATGACGTGGACATGGTCATCGGGTTGCAGCACCGTTTCGGGACGAACTGGCAAGGCTTCCTTGCCTCGAACCAGCAGCAGAATATCCGCGCCTTCAGGCAACGGCAGCATGCCGGCGGGGTTGCCTGTCACCATGGCTGCAGGGTCCAGCTTGAAGGAAAGAATCTGGACCGGCAGGGTCTCGGTGGCCGTGATTTCCAGCACCGGTGCCGGCCTTGGCTCGCTTCCCTGTTCGACCTTGAATCGCCTTACTGCCCAGCGCACCGTTGCGCCGGGGATGATGGCATTCACCACGACCACAAAAAACACCAGATGGAAAAGCTCCAGCGCTCCCGGGACGCCGGCCAGAACGGGGTAGGTCGCTAGCAAAATCGGCACCGCTCCACGCAGCCCAACCCAGGCGATAAAGCCGGATTCGCGTGCCTTGTAGCCAAATGGCCACAGTCCCAGCATCACCATGGCTGGGCGGGCGACTAGCGCCAAGCCCAGCGCGAGTGCCAGTCCCTGCCAGGCGGCCGAGATCAGCATTTCAGGCACTGCCAGCAGGCCCAGCACGAGGAACATGCTGATCTGCCCCAGCCAGGCCAGCGCATCGTGAACGCGCAAAATGCCGGCTCGATAAGGCAATCGTCGATTACCCAGCATCAGGGCTGCGATGTATACCGCCAGAAAGCCTGACCCCATGAACAGTGTCGGGACGCCAAAGGCGAGCAGCGCCAGCGCCAGCGTCAACGCTGGATACAATCCGGCGGCCGGTACGCGAATTTTCGCCAACAGCCGGCTGCCTAGCCAGCCAATCGCCAGACCTGCGCCCAGTCCGACACCCAGCTGAATCAGGATTTCCAGCGCGAGAATCGACAGATGAAACGGGCCTGGTTCGGCCAGTTGTGCAGTCAGACTGAGCGTCAGAATGATGGCCAGCGGATCGTTGAGGCCGGATTCCAGCTCAAGCGTTGCACCGACCTTGCGCCTCAGTTGTACGCCTGACCCTCGCAACGAGGAAAACACCGCAGCGGCGTCCGTGGAGGAGACGATTGCACCCAGAAGCATGGCTTCGGTCCAGCCCAAGCCGAGCAAGCGGGCGATCAAAGCCACAGTGACCGCGGTGCCAACAACGGCAAAAGTCGCGAGCACCGAGGCCGGTGCCAGATAACGTTTGACCTGCCTGAACGGCGTGTTCAGACCACCATCGAAAAGAATCAGGACCAGTCCGACCGTGCCGATCCGAAAGGCCAGCTCGAAATCGACAAAATGCTGGGGCAACTGGGCGCCAAAGACCAGACCGATACTGAGAAACAGCAGTACGACCGGAATGCCGATGCGCTCTGATGGCCGGCTGAACAGGACGCTGAAGACCAGCAACAGCCCGGCGGCCACCAGTAACAGCGCGGTGGTCGCCGGCTCGTTTTCAAACATCATGGTGGCGCCTCATGATCAGGCGCCGCAGTGGACGAAGGGCTTTTGAGAGAAAAATACCTCAATCCATCATCGCGGGACGGGTGCGCGAACGCACCTCCGAGACCAGCGGATACTGGTTGCCGTCAGCATCGATCAAGGTAATGTCGATCGTGTCCCCCACGGTAAATGACTGCTGCGGTTGCATCAGCATGACGTGCAGGCCGCCGGGTTTGAGTTCGGTCGTCTCGCCCGGTTCGATGACCAGTTCATCCAGCTTGCGCATGCGCATGACGCCATCGTCCATGATCATGGTGTGGATCTCCACGTGGCCAAACTGTGGGCTCTCACCGCCTACGAGCGCAATGGGTGTCTCGCCATTGTTTTGCAGTGTCATGAAGCCGGCCATCATTCGCCCTGGCGGGGCTTCTGGGGACCAGGGGTCACCGATGTCGAGAGCATCGCTGGCCAATGCCAGGCCGGGGACTAAGAGCAGCAGGGCAAAAACATGTTGAAGCTTGGTCACTCAAAATCTCCGAGGATTATTAGTGGTGGCTTCGTATTATCTCCGATGTGCGCTCATGTCGCGCGATGGTCAGGGCCATCGTGTAAGCTAGCTCGGAGATTTTTCGAACCTGCACCCCATGCTCCAGATTCATCACCACAGCCACGATGTGGTCGAGATTCGCCTCGACCGCCCGCCTGTCAACGCGCTCAATCCGGCCCTTGTTGCTGCTCTGGATGCGGCCATTGTCGAGCAGACCCAAGCCGGCGCGAGAGCGCTGGTGTTGTCTGGTCGGCCCGGGTTGTTCTCAGCCGGTCTGGACGTGCCGGAACTGCTGACGCTTGACGAGCAGGGCATGCGCGAGTTCTGGCGCTTGTTGTTCGGTCTGCTGGAGCACGTTGCCGCTAGCCCGGTTCCCATTGCAACCGCGCTGACCGGCCACAGTCCGGCCGGCGGCACTGTCATTGCGCTGTATGCCGACTATCGAGTGCAGGCCGAGGGTGATTTCAGGTTGGGCCTGAACGAGGTCCAGGTCGGGCTGGTTGTGCCCCCGGTCATTCATCAGGCCCTGGTCCGGCTGATCGGTGTCTACCCGGCCGAGCGGCATCTGGTCGCCGGAGACATGATCCCGGCTGCCAAAGCGTTGGAGATTGGCCTTGTCGACGAGATCGTGGCGGTCGATGAAGTTGTCGATCGTGCCGTTGCCTGGTGCCAGCGCCACCTTGCGCTCCCTCAGCACGCCATGCTGGCCACGCGCGAGCTGTGCCGCAGGGATCTTATTGAGTCGTTCAGCGCGGATGCCTTGGATCTGGATGGTTTTGTGCGTGGCTGGTTCTCGGAGGAGACTCAGAAGACCATGCGCGCGTTGGTCGAGCGCCTGAAGAAAACCGCCTGATCGCGCCACTCCGCCAGCAAAGCGAGTGATGGCGCATCCGGAATCACGATGAGCGACGAGCAGCTTCCTGACCCGGCTCCCCCGCCCCAGATGCCGCTGCGTGCCATGCTGGGTATGCAGGTCGGCATCGTTCTGCTGGCACTGGTTCTGGACATGGTGTTCGGGCTGCGGATGCTCGCAGATCTGTCGTTGTCCATGACCGCCGTGAACCAGAGTCTGGCGGCCACGTTCCCCTTACTGGCCGGCGTCTGGCTGCTGGGTCGAATGGATTGGGCCTGGGTGCGGGAACTGCAGACATTCATACGCGAGTTTCTGATCCCGCTGTTCCGCAACGCCCCAGCGGGGACGCTGTTTCTGGTCTCGCTGCTGGCCGGCGTGGGCGAGGAACTTCTGTTCAGGGGGGTGATTCAGGGCGGGCTGGATGGCGTGATTGGCGAAGGCAGCGCGCTGGTTGTGTCATCCGTGGTGTTCGGAGCCATGCACGCCGTGAGCCGCCCGTATTTCATCATTACGGCCCTGATGGGTCTCTATCTTGGCTGGCTGTATCTGGCGACCGGGAACCTGCTGATTCCCATTCTCGTGCACTTCATTTACGACTGGGTGGTGCTGCGTCACTATCTGGCCGAACACCGGCCAAGCTGACCCCAGTCAGGCGCGCTTGCGCCGCTTGATTCCCAGCATGGGAGCCAGATAGTCGCCGGTCCATGAGCCCTTGCTGCGAGCCACTTGCTCCGGGGTGCCGCTGGCGATGATCTGCCCACCCCCGTCGCCGCCTTCGGGGCCCAGGTCGATCAGCCAGTCGGCGGTCTTGATGACGTCCAGATTGTGCTCGATAACGACAACCGTATTGCCGTGGTCGCGCAGGCGGTGCAGGACCTCCAGCAGGTGCTTGATATCGTGGAAGTGCAATCCGGTTGTGGGTTCATCCAGAATGTACAAGGTGTTGCCGGTATCGCGTTTGGATAGCTCGCGCGCCAGCTTGATGCGCTGGGCCTCGCCACCCGATAAGGTCGTCGCACTCTGACCCAGCTGAATGTAGCTCAAGCCCACATCCATCAGCGTCTGCAGCTTGCGGGCCACCACCGGAACGGGCTCAAAGAACTCCAGCGCGTCCTCAACGGTCATCTCAAGGACTTCGTGGATGTTCTTGCCCTTGTAGGTCACGGTTAGGGTTTCGCGGTTGTAGCGTTTCCCGCCGCAGACATCACAGGGTACGAAGATGTCGGGCAGAAAGTGCATCTCGACCCGAATCAGACCGTCGCCCTGGCAGGCCTCGCAGCGTCCGCCCTTGACGTTGAACGAGAAGCGGCCGGGCTTGTAGCCACGAGACCGTGCTTCCTGGGTGCCGGCAAAGAGCTCGCGGATGGGGGTGAAAAGCCCGGTATAGGTGGCCGGATTGGAGCGCGGCGTGCGCCCGATCGGGCTTTGATCGATGTCGACGACCTTGTCGAATAACTCCAGCCCCGCGTAATCCTTCATCGGAGCCGGATTCTCCGAGGCGCCGTTCAATTCTCTGGCCAGCAGCCGGTACAGAGTGTCGTTGATCAACGTCGACTTGCCGGAGCCGGAGACTCCGGTCACGCACACAAACAGGCCCGCCGGGATCGACAGGTCTACTTGTTTCAGGTTATTGCCAGACGCGCCGTTGATCTTGAACTGGCGCTTGCTGTCGGGCTTGTGGCGCTTTTTGGGGATCTCGATTTCACGACGCCCGGAGAGGTAGTCACCGGTCAGAGAGCCTTCAGCTTCTAGAAGGCCGGCCGGCTTGCCGCTGAAGACGATCTTCCCACCATGGACGCCAGGGCCAGGTCCGATATCGACGACATGGTCGGCGCTGCGGATGGCGTCTTCGTCGTGTTCGACCACGATGACCGTATTGCCCAGATCACGCAGCCGGGTGAGCGTGGCCAGCAATCGATCGTTGTCGCGCTGATGCAGACCGATCGAGGGTTCGTCCAGCACGTACATCACCCCGACCAGCCCTGCGCCGATCTGGCTGGCCAAGCGAATGCGCTGGGCTTCACCGCCCGACAGGGTATCGGCCTGGCGATCCAGAGTCAGGTAATCCAGACCGACGTTGACCAGAAACTGCAGTCGCTCGCGCACCTCTTTGAGGATCTTTCCGGCAATTTCGCCGCGCCAGCCCGGCAGGGTGAGTTCTTCAAAAAAGCCGAGGGATCTCTGAATCGACCAGCTTGAGATTTCCGGGAGATTGTGGCCACCAATGAACACGTGCCGGGCCTCTCGATTCAGGCGCTGGCCGTGACAGTCGGGGCAGGGCTGGCTGGAGATATAGCGCGACAGCTCTTCGCGCACGATGCGGGATTCGGTTTCGCGGTATCGCTTCTCCAGATTGGGAATGATCCCGACGAAGGGGTGCTTGCGGGTCTGGCTGCCGCGCTCAGACAGGTAGCGAAAAGCGATGGCCTCGTCACCGCTACCGTAGAGCAGAATGTGCTGCAGTTTCTTCGGTAATTTTCGAAACGGTACTTCAACATCAAAGTCGTAGTGCTTGGCCAGGGACTGAATCAACTGGAAATAGTAGGCATTGCGTCGATCCCATCCGCGGATGGCACCGCCTGCCAGCGGCAGATCCCGGTTCGCCACCACGCGGTCCGGATCGAAGAACTGGGTGACACCGAGACCATCGCAGGTCGGGCAGGCACCGTTCGGATTGTTGAACGAGAACATCCGTGGTTCCAGCTCGGTCAGACTGTAATCGCAGACCGGGCAGGCGAATTTTGACGAGAACAGTAATTCGGCCAGTTCGGCGTCTTCATCCATCGGCGCAACCACGGCCGTCCCGTTCGCCAGACGCAAAGCGGTTTCAAAGCTCTCTGCCAGACGTTGGGCCATGCTTTCTGCAGCGTCGGACTCGGGAGCTCTCACCTTGAAGCGATCGACCACCGCTTCGATGGAGTGTTTCCTGCGAAGCGCCAGCTTGGGCAGTTCGTCGTCCAGATCAATGACTTTGCCGTTGACCCGGGCACGCACAAAGCCCTGCGCGCGCAGATTCTCCAGTAGCTGGACGTGTTCACCTTTGCGGTTGCGCACCACCGGGGCCAGTAGCATCAGCTTGCTGCCCTCCGGCAGTCCCAGAACAGTGTCGACCATCTGCGAAACGGTCTGGGCGTCCAGCACCTCGTCATGGTCGGGGCAGCGCGGCGTGCCGACCCGGGCAAACAGCAGGCGCAGGTAATCATGGATTTCAGTAACCGTACCGACCGTGGATCGCGGGTTATGGCTGGCCGCCTTCTGCTCGATGGAAATAGCCGGCGACAGGCCCTCGATGTGGTCCACGTCCGGTTTTTCCATCATCGACAGGAATTGCCGGGCGTAGGCCGACAGCGACTCCACATAACGCCTCTGGCCTTCAGCGTAGATGGTGTCGAAGGCCAGTGATGACTTGCCAGAGCCCGACAGGCCGGTGAAGACAATCAGCTTGTCGCGCGGCAGTTCTAGATCGATGTTGGCGAGGTTATGGGTTCGCGCGCCGCGAACGGAAATCGATTTCATGCCGGGCAAGCCTGTTGGGGGCGATCAATCCGCCATTATCGCGCCCGCGGTGAATGCGGCGCAAAAAGACCGCAGGTTTTCAACGGGACAAGTCACGACAACTATCCACCACCTGCTCGGATAGTCTGCGCATGTTTAGAGCATGCTAGCATGTGGAAAACATGAATTCGGAGGCCCCAATGAGCCACATGATTCAGATTCGAAATGTTCCCAGTGCTGTCCACAAGGCGCTGAAGATGCGGGCCGCGATCGAAGGAAAAAGCATGAGCGAACTCCTTCTGGAGCAAATGTCGGCCTGGTTGGCGTTGCCGTCCGAGACGGAACTGCGCCAACGCCTTCAGCAAGCCGAAGCTTTCGACATGACCGAGTCTTCCGCCGCCCTGATTCGCCGGGAGCGAGACGCGGCGTGAGTCGAATTCTGGTCGTCGATGCCTCGGCGGCGACGGACCTGCTTGCCCGTTTTCGGCCCGACCCGATCAGCGAGTTGTTTTGGGCGGCTGACACCCGCTTGGCAGCGCCCGAGATTCTTGATGTTGAAGTTCTCCATGCACTGCGGCGGCTGGATCGGGACGGACGCATTCCTACTTCGAGAGCAAACCTTGCTTCTGAGCTCCAAGCGCTACCGATCCGCAGATACCGCCACGACAGTTTGATTACCCGCATCTGGGCGCTACGCGGGCATTTGACGGCCTACGACGCTGCCTATGTTGTTCTGGCGACTCTATTGAACGCCGATTTGGTCACGCGCGATGAACGTCTGGCCCGTGCCAGCGGCTTGGGTGAGCGAGTGAT
>JAZBPR010000178.1:0-6727 GCA_036351735.1 Wenzhouxiangella sp.
CGCCAGAGCGTCGAGGCCGCACTCGACTATCGTGCCAGCGGTGATCTGTCTTTCACGGCGAGTGCTAGCCGAAAATCGACCGACCGTGACTTCCAGGAAGTGGGTGAAACGACGGTCGACGGGCTGAGCCTGTCGGCGAGGGCGACGCCGACAGATCGCTTCAGCTTCAGGGCCAAGGTGGCACAGGAATCACGTAGCAATGACTTCGATCCCGCGCTGCTGGATCCGTTTGCAAACCCGAGCCTGCGCCGCTATCACTTCGCCGAAAAGGACCGTGATCTGGTCCGCATTGCCGGCGATTTTGCAATCAACGAACGCTGGACCGCAGGTGCGTTTGCTGAAATGGCCTGGGAGCGCTACGACGATACGATGATCGGTATGAGCGAGGCCGATAGCCATCAACTTGGCCTGGATCTGTCGGCACGCCTGTCGAACGAGACGACCCTCAGTGCTTTTATCGCCCGAGAAATGCTAGAGGCTGAAATCCTGGGCACCGATCGTATTGAGAACGGCGCGCCTTGGCGCGCTACCACCGATGATGACTTCCTGACCGCTGGCTTTGCGCTCGACTTCAACGAGTTGCCTGGCGCCTGGATGAACGCAGGCCTGCGCTTCACTTATGCGCAAGCCGACGGTGACATCGATATTGAAAAGCGCGAATCCGCGCCGGCTTTTCCGGAGTTACAAACCCGGCGTTACATGCTGGAGGCCGACATTGAACGCCAGATCGCCGAGCGACTAAGCCTGAGCTTGGGCTATATCCTGGCCCGTGCGCGCGAAGATGACTTCTATCGAGACGGAGTCGGGCCGATCACGATGCCCAACTACATCAGTCTGGGTAAGGTCTCGCCGGATCGGACGGCCCACGTGTTCCGGCTGATGTTGAGGTATCGATTCCGCTAGATCTTGACCTGGGTTCGGCTACCATTTCGGGATGAGTATATTTGCTGCTGTCGCGCGATCGTCGCGACCGAATTTCCTGATCCTGACGCCGGTGTGTATTTTCCCGGCGGTCGCCGCCGCCTACGCTGACGGCTACCGGCCCGAGCCGATCATTGTCAGTCTGATTGTGATTGCCGGCGTGCTTGCCCACGCCGC
This sequence comes from Wenzhouxiangella sp., assembly GCA_036351735.1. Classification (GTDB taxonomy): domain Bacteria; phylum Pseudomonadota; class Gammaproteobacteria; order Xanthomonadales; family Wenzhouxiangellaceae; genus Wenzhouxiangella. The sequence goes on from JAZBPR010000178.1 coordinate 1,099, forward strand.
GGTGAATCTGCTCAACGAATGGGACGATTTCAAGAGCGGCCTGGATCTGGCCACCCAGCGTACCCCCTTCAGCGGCGGTAGTGGAGCCTTGCCGGCCGTGCCGGCCGCGGCTGCCGCCGTGTTGGCGTCTGGTTTGATCGGGTTGGCCATCAGCGCCCTGATCGGGCTATTTCTGATGAGTCGCTCCGGCCTGGGGCTTCTGGTGCCAGGGCTGATCGGACTAATTCTGGTGATTGCCTACACGGCCTGGATCACACGTCGTCCCATCTTGTGCCTGGTCGCGCCAGGTTTGGGCTTTGGGCCGATCATGGTTGCTGGTAGCTACTATGCAATGACCGGCACTTACAGCGTGGCTATCGTCTGGGCCTCGCTGACGCCGCTAATGCTGGTCAGCGGTCTTCTGTTGATCAATCAGTTCCCGGATGTAGAACCCGACCAGCAACACGGCCGCCTGCACTATCCCATCCTGATCGGCCGAGAGGCCTCGGCGAGACTGTTTGTCATTGTCCTGATTCTGGCTTATCTGATACCTGTCACTGGGGTGGTTGCAGGAGAACTCCCGCTGACCGCGCTGCTGGTTCTGCTTGCCGCCCCCGCAGCCTTTGTGGTCGGGCGCAAAGCGCTGGCCCATGCCGAACAAACGAAGGCACTCACTCCCTGGCTGGGTTTGAACGTTGCGACCCTGATGGCCAGCATCGTGCTTTTAGGTGTCGGTTTGTTGATTGGATAAAGCTCCACTAGTCGACGCGATCTGCATCAAGCAGCCGGTCGCTGAGTGAACACAAGCCCTCCAGCGAGTGGATAGACTCGGTCATTTCCGGTACGCAGATCACGCTTGCAGGGTCCGACCGGGCCGATAACTCCTCGATCGCCTGCGTTTGCAGATGGGCGAGTTGTTCGAGGGCTGCAGCCCAGTAGGCCACCCGCTCGTCAAGTTCCTTGCTGGCAATCGCTTCGGGTACTTCGGGAGCATCGGCGGCTATCGGGACGCGCCAGCGATTGACCACGATATTCGACATGCGGATGCCCATGCTTTTGAGCGTGTCCGAGAAGTTCGAGGCATCCTCGAGCTGATGCGGGTTCGCACCCGTCACAATGACGAAAGCGGTCCTGGGGTCTCTGAGCAGCCGCTGCGCTCTGGCAGCCTGGGCGCTGAATGGCTGCAGGATGGAGTCGGCGACCTCGAAAAATTCTGTAATGTCTTTGATGACTTGTGCCCCGGTCAGTCGTTCCAGGGTGCGGAACAGAACGTCAGTGACTTTGAAGAATCCCCGTCCTGCCTTGCCGCTGAAGCTTAAGAAGACCCGGATCAGGTTGGAGTCAAAAAAGGCCTGAAGGCGTTCCGGGGCAGTCAGGAAGTCAAGCGCCTGGGTGGTCGGCGGGGTGTCCAGAATGATTCGATCAAAATCACCCTGGCTGGCAATGGCCTCAAGCTGCTGCATGGCCGCGTACTCCTGACTGCCTGAAAGCCGCCCGGCGATGTTCTGGTACATCTTGTTGTTGAGAATCTGGTCCCGCCGGTCGGGCGTCGGCGCGTAGCGATCAACGGCCTGATCCAGCGTGTTCCGCACATCCAGCATCATGGCGTGCAGTTCGCCGGACATGCTGGCGCCGGCGTGGCCAAGGTTGACCGTAACGTCTTTTGCCTCTGAGCCGATATCATCCAGGCCCAGCGCTGCGGCCAGACGCCGTGCCGGGTCAATGGTAAGCACCAGTGTGCGATACCCGGCACGCGCGGCGGCAAGGCCTATGGCTGCGCTGACGCTGGTCTTACCAACGCCCCCGCTGCCGCCAACGATCAGAATCCGATGCTTGCGAAGACTGGACTCGATCATGACACTCCCAGCTGTTCACTCATGGCGGTCAGCAAATCGGCCTCGCGCGTCAGCGGAATCCAGGGCGCACGGAACAACTCCACCGGTTGAGTCGCCAGCTCGCTTAAGCGGCTGTTCTGACTGATCCTGTGATGCTCAAGCGCACCGAGGCGCTGTCGAACAGTGTCTGGTTCCAGAGTCTGGTCGTCCAGCTGGCGGTCGGGGTGACCGTTCAGCCAGGCCTGATAACGCGTGGACTCGTCAAGGCCGATATTGGGCAAGATCTGGTTACAGACCACGGCTTCGAAGCGATAGGCGGTCTCGCCGTGAACCTGATTGAGAAGGTCACGGGTTTCATCGACGGGAAGCTCCTCCAGCGTGGTGACTGCAATCAGCCCGGTCAGCTCATTGTCGGCCAGAATGGCGTCGATCTCGCGCGCGCGCTCAGCCACGTTGCCGCTGCTGACAATATCAAGCGCGGCCTGGGGAAAGCGCAGCATCGCCAGTGCATGACCGGTGGCGGGGGCATCGAGAATAATTCGGTCCCAGAAGGGTTTTCGACCGCGCCGACGACCCAGCTCGTACCAGATCTTTCCTAACGGGATCAGCGAATCCAGACCGGGCAGAGCGCCGGTCAGTACCTGAAACAGACTGTTTCGGGCAATCATCCGGGTCACAAAAGGTATCTTGAAGGCGACGGCCAGATACTCCTCAATGGCCGGCTGGATGCGCAGATTCATGCCCCATAGGTTTTCTGCGATCGGCGACAGGTCGTAGCGAGGCTCGAAATCCGGAAAAAAACGCCCGCCACGCGGGGACTCCGACATCTCCACCCACAGGGTTCGCTCACCCTGCCTGGCAGCCCGGAGCGCGAGTGCTGCGCTGATCAGGCTTTTGCCAACCCCGCCTTTGCCGGTGATGAACAGAAAGCGGCGATCGAAGACCGGTCCCAGTCCGGTCTGGAGCAGTCCTTCGGACATGCTGGAATCAATCGACGGGTGGCAGGAACAGTTCGTGACTGTCGACGAAGACGCGGTAGGACTTCACCGGACTTGTTGGGCCCTGTTCGAACTCGAAGACCGACAAGAAGGGGTAGGCCATTTGCCTGTCATCGGCGGCGCGGTGGTAGTGGACCACGCCTTCAACCAGAATGTCGCCAGCGGCTTGCCAGCTCTTGAGCACCTCATGCCGGATGCCGGTCAAGAGCCCAAAGATCCCCTGAGCCCCGGCGGCGATGGCGCCCGGTCCTTCCAGCGGCGGATGGTTGGCAAAGCGGAAATGGCCGCTGCTGGAGAAATGGCCGGCAAATGCTTCGGCATCCATATGGTCGATGCTCGAAAAGAATTCAGCAATCCAGGAGTCAGTCGTTGTGTTCATTCTTGATGGGTCTCTATGCAGGCGATGGTTAGCAGGATTCAAAACCGTACAATAAACCGATGAGCAGTAGAAAATCGACTCTCTCACGACGTGAACTGTTTGGTCGCTTTACTGGGCGATCCCGAAGTGAGGCTGCAGCGGAGCGCGAGCCCGACCGACATCCGTCGGCCCTTCGTGCGAATGAGCTGCTATCCGCCGGCGACTACCAGAAGGCTTCCGAGCTGTATGCGCGCCTGACGCTGCGCGACCCTGAATTTTTGGATGCCTTTCGTCGCCTGGGCTGGTGTTATCTTAAACAGTCGATGACTGGAGAAGCCCGTCGGGTGCTGGAGCAACTCCTGGACCAGAAGCCTGACGACGCAACCGCATTGCTTTACATCGCGCTCAGCCATGCCATGGACGGGTCGGCCGAGAACTCGATCACTGTGCTGCGCGAGGTCCATGACTACAACCGGATTGTTGTGCAGCGTGAGGTCAACCTGCTCCAGTTTCTGGCTGATAGTCAGGAGCTTCCCGAGGCGGGCGATATCGTCGAGCGGCTTGAGCAGGTCATCGCAGAGCAGAACAAGATGCCGGGCACCGTGGGTGTCTATTTCTAAGGCGTCAAGCCTCGCAGCCAAGCCCATCTCCAATCGGGAGTTTCTGTCGGTCTGGTGGCAGGTTGCAATTCTGAGCTTTGGTGGCCCTGCGGCCCAGATCGGGGTGATGCAACGTCTGGTGGTTGACGAGCGTCAATGGCTGAGCCAGGCCCGGTTTAACCATGCCCTGAACTTTTGTCTGTTGTTGCCGGGCCCGGAGGCGCAGCAGCTGGCGACCTATATCGGTTGGTTGCTCAAGGGGGTTCGCGGTGGACTCCTGGCCGGTGCGCTGTTTGTCCTGCCCGGCGCCCTGATCATGCTGGGCTTGAGTCTGCTCTACGTCACAGTTGGCCGGACCAGCTGGATGGAGGGGTTGCTGTTCGGGCTGCAGTGCGCGGTGCTGGCCATTCTGGCCCAGGCGCTGGCCAACATGGCGGTCAAGGTGCTCGATAAGGCCATGGCCAGAGTGCTGGCTATCTCTGCTTTCCTGGCCATGTTTGTCTGGAACCTGCCATTCCCGCTGGTCGTCGCGGTGGCTGCTCTTGTGGGCTGGAGATTACTGGCCAGTTCACAACAGCCGGAATCTTTTGGTCGGGCGACGGCCGCTGTCCCCGGATGGGTGCCGGTGCTTGTGCTGATGGCGTGGCTGTTGCCGCTGGTCCTGCTGGCTATGCTGTTCGGGACAAGTTCAATCTGGACGGAAATCGCCGGATTCTTCAGCCTGCTGTCGACCTTGAGCTTTGGCGGGGCTTACGCAGTTCTGGCGTGGGTTGCCCAATATGCGTCTGAGCAGCAGAACTGGTTGACGGCGACCGAGATGCTCGATGGTCTAGGCCTGGCCGAGACCACGCCGGGGCCGTTGATTCTGGTGACCCAGTTCGTCGGATTCCTGGCTGCCTGGCGAGAACACGGTGGGCTGCACCCCCTGCTGGCCGGCAGTCTGGGTGCGGGCTTGACCACGTGGATGATGTTCCTGCCCTCGTTTTTCTGGATTTTTCTGATGGCGCCCTGGGTGGAGCGACTGCGGCATCACGCTGGAGCGGCAGCGGCCTTGCGTGGCATCACCGCCGCGGTTGTTGGCGTCATCACCAATCTGGCGGTCTGGTTTGGCCTCAGGGTGCTGTTTGGTGAACTGCAGAGCATTGAGGTTTTCAGCACCAGTCTGCTGGTACCGGTATGGAGCAGTATCAACCTGACGGCGGTTGGATTGAGCCTGGCCGCCGCCTTGCTGCTGTTCCTGACCCGACTGGGCTTGTTTGGGGTTGTAGGGCTGGCCGCCCTGGCTGGCTGGCTAGTGGGCCTGGCCCACTAGACGGCCGTATCTTGAAAGCCTGCCTTACTCCGCGCTGCTCGCGGTAGCTTCGGCTTGTTTTTCGTAGTCTCGACGAGACATGCCGTGGGCTACGCCATCGTGGCAGTCGATACAGGTCTGGCCCTGTTCCTGTGCACGCTGGTGCAGCATCCAGGCGGGTCGACTCTGATCAGCTTCAGCCATGGCGCTCCATTCATGGCAGTTCCGGCACTCGCGGGAATCAGTGGCCCGCATATTTTCCCAAACGCTGTGCGCCATTTCCGCGCGATGCGAATCGTATTTTTCCTGAGTAGCCAGTTTGCCCATGAAGTGCGAAGGCAGTTCCACGAGGCCAGCGTTGATCTTTACCGCCATTTTCGGGAAATACTCGTGTGGGACATGGCAGTCCTTGCACTCGGCCCGAACGCCGCTCGCGTTATTCCAGTGCACTCCTTCTTGGACGGCAGGCAGGACGAACGCTTCCATTTCATGGCAGCTGGTACAAAACGCCGTGGTCGAGGTTACGTCGATCACGGTCATCTTGGTGTTCCAGCCGGCGATGCCGACGA
>JAZBPR010000179.1:0-8800 GCA_036351735.1 Wenzhouxiangella sp.
AGTGCGTAGTTGTCGTCGTTGGCAACTAACTTTGGTACAGCAGGTTTTACGAGGATTGCTGTCTCCTCGGCATGCCCCAGGGTACGTCCGATCCACGTCGAAGCCGGTACGCCCCCTAAAGGTAATAAATCAGACTATCACCTCTCTGGGAAGTTCCGCAATACCTGTCACCCTAAAAGCTTCCGCGGAGACCGAATCTGAAATTTCTTCCCGGAAGCGGAGCGTATTCGCGCAGTGCCGAGGTGTGAACCCGAGCCTCGTTGTCGCCCAGATTTCTCCCCTGGAAAAAGAGCTCTGCCCAGTTCCCGCCGAACGTGAACTGATAGGCCAGAGTGGCATGCGTGAGGTTGTATCCAGGAGTCTCGCCTTCGAACTCAGCCGGGCGATCCTGACGAAACACGCGCTGCCACTCAACTCCGGCTCGCCACGGGCCTGTGCCCCAGTCCACGCCGATGGTCAAGCGCTCGGGCGAGATTCTTGGCAGATTGCTGCCGTCATCGAGTTCGCCGCATACAAGGTCGTAGCCGGTCCGAAGATCGAAATCTCCAAAGTTGGTCCCATGGAGTTTCCATTTCGCGAGGGCTTCCAGGCCATAGAACTGGCCGTTGTCTTGTTTGAACTCGCGCAATGTCAAGTCGTCGCGCATCTCGCCGGTGTCTTCCAGATAGACCAGATTGTTGACGTCCTTTTGGAAGAGATTGAGTTCCAGGTCAAGGTGGTCGCTATGGCGGCGCAATCCAAGGTCCCAAGCTGTGGTGGTTTCTTTCCTTAAGTCTGGCGTGCCTTTTTCAAAGCTAAAGGTGGCCAGATGGGGCCCGTCGGCGAACAACTCTGTCGCTGATGGTGCCCGTTGAGCGCGTGAGATATTCAGCGACGTGCGCCAGAGGTCGTTGATCTCCCAGACTGCTCCAAAGCTGGCTGACCAGGTCGTAAAAGAGCGCTCGTCGACATCGGAATGCTCATCATGATGATGGTCATCATGGTGGTCGTCGTGATGCTCGTCATGATGATCGTCGTGGTGCTCATGATCATGATCGCTGGGGTCGACGGACACATCGGTGCTTTCCAGGCGTGCACCAACGCTCAGTGTAAAGTCACCGATGCTGCGCTCCTGCAGCGCGAAGATGGCCATCGTGTCGGTCTGGTTCGGGGCGATGAAGATCTCTTCGCCGTCGGTCTTGAAGTCCTGGCTTTCGATTTGGAGCCCAATCGCGCCGCTCCATTCGGCTACAGGGACGGTTCTCAGTTCCAGTCGGCTCAAAAAGGTCTCAACATCAAATAGGGTCGGGTCGTGCATGTGCTCGTGGCCATGATCGTCATCGGAATGGTCATGATCTTCTTCATGCTCGTGGCCGTGTTCGTCTCCCTCCATTTCAATCTCAAAATGCTGATAGTCGCGGTAGCCCAGCTTGAGCGTTGCCCGCGTAAAGCCGGGAACCGGATCCTCCAGCCCCGCCTTCACATCCCAGCTTTTCTGCTCCATGTCGATGAAGGCAAAGCTGTCCTCTTCGGAGTGATCATGGTCGTGGTCGTCATGCTCGTGCTGTTCTTCATACTCATCATGGTCATGACCCGCATGGCTGTGAGGCGCGGGGATGCCATACTCAGTTTCAAAAGTTCGAAACGAAGCGCCGATGTAGCCGCGATTGCCGATCCAGCTGGCGCCGACCGTAGCGGACTGGCTTTCTACAAAGCTGTTTTCCAGGGTGCCCCCGGCGTGGTCGTCATGCTCGGAGTCGTCGTGATCATTGTCATGATCGTGACCCTCTTCATGTTCATGATCATGGTGGTGTTCTTCGGCCAACTCTCTTCGGGCGGCTCCGGGAATGGCGTAGTCACCGGCGTCTCTGTAGCTGCCGTCAAAATGCCAGGCAAAGTTGCCGCCGCCTCCGTCCAAACGCAAAACGCCGCTACGTTCGTCGGCAACGGTGTCACCGCGTGCCTCGTAAAGCCCCATTAATGCGCGCTCGGGGACTGATGTAGGAATTCGGTTATCAATGAGATTGACCGCGCCACCTGTGGCCGCTGAACCGTAAAGCAGGGTTGCCGGTCCGCGCAGGATTTCAATTCGATCGATCAGCATTGGATCCACACCAACCGCATGGTCATCGCTGGGTGCAGACGCGTCCCCGCTGGGCAGGCCGTCCTCCAGTACCTGGACTCTCGGGCCGCTTAAGCCCCGGATGATAGGTCTGCCAGCACCAGGGCCATAGTAGGTCGAGTGGACGCCGGGCTGACTATCCAGCGTCTCGCCCAGCGTCAGGCCGCGTCTGTCATCGAGTTCCTCGCCAACCAGAACATCAACCGGCTCAGCGGACTCAAGCGCCGTGCGTTCAATCGGAAACGCCTGAACCACGATGCGGTCTGGTTCCTGATCCTCCCGTTCGCCGTTGCCAGCTTGCGCGCTCTGCGCGGCCACATGGAAAGGAAACATGCTTGCGCCCAGTGCAAGCGATATGGTCGTAAACAACACATTTCTTTTCATGGTCTGCGTGAAGCTGATGACTCGAAAAGAAATATTATAACATTACAAAATAGAGTGCTGAATCTGAGTGGTTCAGTTCTTTGCCGGGAGGGCTGAAATCACGTAATCGGCGCCGTGCTTGAGCCCGTTGTTTGCCCGCGCAAAGGCAAGCGCCCGAGCGCGAAGATCTTCGATATGAGCTTTGAGTCCCTGGCCAAGAGCTTCTGTCGACAACTGGTCGATTGAGCGCAGGCACAAGTCAAGCTGAGCATGCACGAAAGGCTCTCGGTAAACGTTTGGAAAACGTCTGGCACCGGTGATTTCGAAGCCCGCCTTCCGGAGTTGATTGACCATCCACTCCATCGGGAATTCCCGGTACGGCCGTTCACCTGACAGCAACAGACAGGCATCGCGCACGCTGCCGATTTGGCTAATCAATTGCCCGGCAGCGTCATCACTTTGGAGCCCGACATACGGATCGACGCCGACAATGTAGAGCCGGCGCTCCACCAGCGGCTGAAGTCGTCGCAGGGCCTGCTCCTGAAAATAGGGTGCATAGGCTTCCATTGCGCCGATGACGTAGTCCAGCAAAACTGTGTCAAAGCGCTCGCCTGCGAGAAAGTCAGGATTCGCCCAGTTGCCGACCAGAACACGATCCTGCTTTCGCCTCTTCCGCTCGACCGCTTGGGCGGTCTGATGTGCCATGTTGGGCGAGGCAGTGACTGCAGTCCAAGACAGCGTATTCAGGCTTGATAGCCAACGTGCTGAGCTTGGACCGGTGCCTGCATCGAGTACGTGCCCCCATGCATTGCTGCCTTGCAGGCTCTCTATATATTTGAAGAGCAGTGGTGTTGAGCCTGGCATGGGCAGGGCCAAGAGGGTTGAGCGGATTTCAGGCGTTTTTCATCAGGCGATTTTTCTGACGCTCCCAGTCACGATCTTTCTGGGCACGACGCTTGTCGTGGGTCTGCTTGCCGCGCGCGATCGCGATCTCGACTTTGACTCGCCCTTTTTTCCAGTACATTGCCGTGGGCACTATGGTTTGCCCCTTGCGTTCCACGACGCCGATCAGTCGGTCAATTTCGCGCCGGTGCAGCAGCAGCCGACGATTGCGCATCGGGTCTGGTTTGACGTGGGTCGAAGCTGAAGTCAGTGGCGTGATCAGGCAGCCGAACAGGAAGGCCTCGCCTCCTTTCAGGAGCACATAACTTTCACCGAATTGGATTTTACCGGCCCGGAGTGCCTTGACCTCCCAGCCCTCAAGCGCGATGCCAGCCTCGATTCTTTCGTCGAGGTGATATTCAAAGCGTGCGCGCTTGTTGAGCGCGATGGTGCTGGAGGCGGTCATCATGGGGGAGGGACTATACCTCAAGCCGCCTTCGCCTGGCGTATCATGCGCGCATGACAGAGGTTCATCGCTTCGCTCTGGTTGAGCATCTCCCCGATCAGATGTTTGATTTGGTTTGCGACGTGGGCAGCTACCCGCAATTTCTGGACTGGGTGCGTTCTTCGAGTGTGCATGAACAGTCTGAAACCGAGCAGCGCGCAAGCCTGTCGGTCATGCTGGGCGGAATACGCGCTTCATTTACCACGCGCAATCAGCTGGATCGCCCCAATGAAATCGAAATGCGCTTGCTTGAAGGCCCCTTCGAGGATTTGAAGGGTCGATGGCGGTTTTCGACCGCTGGAACCGGCTGCAGAGTCAGTCTTGACCTGAGCTTCAGTTTTGCCGGCAGTTTCTGGATGCGTCCGTTCAGGCGCGGCTTCAGCCGGATGGCAGATCGAATGGTTGATGATTTCTGCAAACGCGCTAGCGTGATTTATGGCCAAGCTCGCGATTGAAGTCGCTGCTGCGCTTCCCGACCGTCAGGTCGTGATCCCGCTGGTCGTGGATGAGGGGTGCACCGTGTGGGAAGCTCTTGAGGCGTCAAAAATAGGCGATCGTTTGCCCGATCTCTCTGTTGACCCCAAGCGCGTAGGGATTTTTGGCCGGATCTGCCAGCCTGAGCGCGAGCTCAGAGACGGGGATCGCGTAGAGGTTTACCGACCATTGACGGCAGATCCTAAGGAAGTCAGGCGACAGTTGGCCGAGCTGGATCGGGCCGGCAAGAAGGCAACCTAATTGTCGTCGCGCCGGACGCTCTCCAGATCCTGAACCGGCACATCGTCAGGTGCCTGCATGTCACGTAATGCCTGAGCAGCCACCGTATCCTGTTCCAGATAACTGCCTTCGATGACGGTCAGCCGATCATCCTCGAAGCGCAGGGTCAGGACGCGTTTTACCCGATCTTCTCCGCGCCGGGCGTAGGTGTTCATGTAATCCCACCGATCTGCGTGAAAGGGGCTTTGAATGGAGGGAGACCCCAGCAAGACCATGACTTGGCGCTTGGTCATACCGGTTTCCAGTTGAGCCACGTTATCTTGATCCAGCACGTTTCCCTGCTGGATATCCTGTTTGTAGACCAGGTTGCAGCCAAGCAGCATCATTAAGAGCGCGGCGCTAGCAATCAAACGCATAAGGCGGGTTGACCTTGGGGAAGATTAGAGACCAGCAATGATACAATAGGAGTTCTTCGCTTATCGCGCTAACTGCGCCCCGGGGTTGTCATGTCGGAAAAAACTGTCGATCTGCGCCGAGTCGGTCTCAAGGTTACTCACCCGCGTTTGCAGATTCTCCGCTTGCTGGAGCGAACTGATCTTGATCGCAAGCATTTGACAGCCGACGAGATCTATCGACTCTTGAACGAGCAGGGCGAAGAGATCGGGCTGGCCACCGTTTATCGGGTTTTGAGCCAGTTTGAACAGGCCTGCCTGGTTCGCAAGCACATGTTCGACGATGGCAGCGGACGACCCATGCAGGCCTGCTACGAGCTTCATGACGGCGATCACCATGATCACATGGTGTGTCTGGAAACCGGGGATGTCGTTGAGTTCGTGGACGAGCAAATCGAAAAGCGGCAGCGTGAGATTGCAGAAAAGCACGGCTACGAAATCGTTGAGCATTCGTTGGTGATCTACGTCAAGCCGAAGAAATAAGGGAGTCAGCTTCCCGCCAGGCCGCCCTCCAGCATCTCGCGTGCATGGGCGAGACTACCCTTTGAACTCCGGTTGCCCAGCATTCTCGCCAGTTCCTCTTCCCGTGCCGGTCTGGAAAGCGGTTCTACTTCAATGGACGTGGCCAGCTTCCCCTGGACTTTGACCACACGATAGTGATGGTCAGCCCGCGCAGCGACCTGGGGCAGATGCGTGACACAAAATGCCTGCCCGCCGTTGGCAACCTCGCGCAGAAACCTTCCAACAACGTGCGCTGTTTCGCCGCCAATGCCGGCGTCCACCTCGTCGAACACTCTGGCTGGTACATCAATCTGAGCCCGTGAGCTGATCATCAGGGCCAGACTGATTCTGGACAGTTCACCGCCTGAAGCAATCTTGTGTAGGGCTTGTGCTGGGCGTCCTGGGTTGGCCGAAAAGAGAAAGGCCATCTGGTCCTGCCCATGCTCACTGGGTTCGCTGCGCTGGCGGTCTGTGACTTCAATGCTGAATTTGGCCTGATTCATTCCCAGTTTGTGCAGCCGCTCTTCTGTGCTTTTGGCGAGCTTCCTGGACGCCTTCTGGCGCTGCCTGGTGAGGTTGTCCGCGGCCTTCTGCCAGTGGGCATGGGCCGATGTCAGGGCGTCCTGAAGCGCTTGCCGTCGTTCATCCTGCTGAGATAGCCCGTTGAGTCGCTCGGCTAACTGCTGTGTCAATTCCGGTAGTTGGTCGGGTCGAATGCGGTGTTTTCTCGCCAGATCCAGGCAGCGCTCCAGCCGTCTATTGATCGACTCCAGTTCCCGTGGGTCCTGCTCTTCATCAGGGCTGGCCCGCTCCAATTCTGCTGCGGCTTCATCGATATTGATGGCGGCTTCTCTGATCAATTGGCACACGGCCTCGAAACGCCTATCCAGCGCTTTGACCTGTTCCAGCGCATGTTCGGCTTGAGCCAGAAGCTGACGGACGCTGACGCCATCGTCGTTGTCAAGAGCGGCACTGGCCTGCTGCAGGCACGAACGGATCTCGTCGGTTCTGGCCAGTCGTTCTTGTTGCTGCTCCAGATCTTCGTATTCGCCTGGCTGGAGATTTAGCTTTTCAAGTTCGGTGAATTGAAACCGCATCAGCTCAAGTTGGGCAGGGTCACCGCAGTCATGCTCAAAGGCCTGTAGTGATGACCGAGCATTCCGCCACTGGGCATGGGCCTTGGCCACAGCCTCGACGGCATCCGGATCAACCAGTTGATCGATCAGGGCCCGCTGCCTCTCTGGTCTGGCCAGGGACTGATGCTCATGCTGCCCGTGGATCTCTACCAAAAGGCTGCCCAGATCTGCGAGTTGACCCATGGTCACGCTCCGGCCATTGATCCAGGCGCGCGAAGCACCTTGGGGCGGTAGAACCCGACGCAGCACCAGGCGGTCTTCGTCGGCCATGGCGTTCTCTTCTAGCCATGCACGCGCGACTTCCTGCCCTGCCAGATCGAATTCTGCGCTCAGATCGGCCGGAGGATCGTTGGCGGCTGATGTCGCTGCTGTGGCTCGGTTGCCCAGCAAAAGCCCCAAAGCATCAATCAGGATTGACTTGCCAGCCCCAGTTTCGCCCGTAATGACGGTGAAACCCGTGTCAAACGCCAGTTCAACCTGCTCAATGATGGCGAAATTGCGTATCGACAAAAAGCGCAGCATGGTTTGGTGGGCATCTCCAGATCAGTTGGTCAAGCTGGCATTCCGGCCGCTTTACGGCAACGAGAGTGTCAGATTGGCGCGCGGCAGCCGGCTGATTGTGCCGGTATGCCTGCCATTGCTTGCATTCTATCGTGCCAAGCCCCATCTACGCGGCAAGTGTCACCGAAGCGCTGGAATAATCATGGCAAACACCTACGACGAATCCGGGCGGCCTGAAGAAACGCCTGATGAGAACCGGGAATCCGTGCTTGATCCCGGATTGACCGACGAGTCACCGGCAGAACGTGTCGCTGAACAGCGGGACGTTCATGATGACGAAGAGGTCGCGAGGCTCAGGGATGCGTTGCTGCGGACGCGGGCAGAAATGGACAACCTGCGCAAGCGCACCGACCGGGAGTTGGAGCGCTCGCGTCGCTACATCAACGAGTCACTGATGAAAGACCTCGTGCCGGTGCTCGACGCCTTGGACCAGGGTCTTGAGAATGCGGCAGCCGACGATGACAGCCTGCGAGACGGCCTGGGATTGATCCGGAGCCAGTTGCTGAAAAGTCTCGAGCGGCATGGGCTCGAGGTGCTTGAGCCGGAAGGTGAGCCCTTTAACCCTGATTGGCACGAGGCGATGAGTATGCAGGCCAGTACGCAGCACGCGCCTGATTCGGTCATGCTGGTGTTGCAGAGAGGCTACACCTTGCATGGGCGACTGGTGCGTCCGGCACGCGTGATTGTCGCCAGAGCGCCATAAATCAGCATCATTAATGGAATGGGTAACGGTGCGGTGCATTGAATTTCGTGATGACAAACCGCATTTCTCGGTCAACGGCAGTGGCAGCATTTCTAATGCCTGCCCGAAACGAACTTAAAAGCATTGCAGGAACAGGACACAAATCATGAGCAAGATTATCGGCATTGACCTGGGTACAACGAACTCCTGCGTCGCCCTGATGGAAGGGGGCAAGGCGCGGGTCATTGAGAACGCTGAGGGTGATCGCACAACGCCTTCGACAGTTGCTTTCACCAAGGACGGTGAAGTGCTGGTTGGCCAGCCTGCCAAGCGGCAGGCGGTCACCAATCCGGAACGGACCCTTTATGCGGTCAAGCGTTTGATCGGCCGCAAATACAGCGAAGACGTGGTCCAAAAGGACAAAGGCCTGGTTCCATATCACATCGTGGAAGCCGATAACGGTGACGCTTGGGTCGAGGTCGACGGCAAAAAGATGGCGCCGCCTGAAATCTCAGCGCGTGTGCTGATGAAGATGAAAAAACCGCCGAGGACTATCTGGGCGAAGAGGTTTCGGAAGCGGTCATTACCGTGCCGGCCTACTTCAATGATTCTCAGCGTCAGGCAACCAAGGACGCCGGCAAGATCGCTGGGCTCAACGTCCGTCGAATCATCAACGAGCCCACGGCTGCGGCTCTGGCCTATGGCTTGGACAAGAAGGGTGCCGATCGTAAGATTGCCGTCTATGACCTGGGCGGAGGCACATTCGACATCTCCATCATTGAGATCGCGGACGTCGATGGCGAGAAGCAGTTCGAGGTCTTGGCGACCAACGGCGATACCTTCCTTGGCGGGGAAGACTTTGATCTGCGCCTGATTGACTATCTTGCGCAGGAATTCAAGAAG
>JAZBPR010000180.1:0-2397 GCA_036351735.1 Wenzhouxiangella sp.
CATACTGGCTGTCATACAGCGGCCTTCCGCTGAGCATCACGTCGCGCGTCGAAGCCCACCGGAATGATCCGGCAAAGCAGCAATCGAGAACAACCAGCACATGCCTGCACGGCAGCATCTCCAGTGCCTTGCGCAAACGGTTCATAGGCAGCCAAGACTCCTGGTCGCCGAGCCTTGCGTCGGCAGCAAGCAGATAGCCCTGCGGCCCCTCGGAGCCATCACCGAGCGCCACGCCATGACCAGCGAAATACAACAGGAAAGCACTTTTGTCATCGAGGCGTTGCAGGAAGTCGACTTCGATGGCTTCGAGAATCGACGGCACTGTCGCCTCAGCATCGGTGAGCAGGCGGGTTTCATAGCCCTGCTCGTCACGCAGACAGCCGGCAATGGCCCGCGCGTCAGCGACGGCGCTTTGCAGAGACTTGACGCCGCCTGAGTAGGCGTTGATGCCCACGATCAGGGCCTGGCCCTTGAGGGTATCCAGCATCCGGCGTCAGCGGTCGGCGGACGGTTTGGCCGGGGAGTGGATCAGCCGATCGAAGCGTGCAAGACCCCTGAGCGCGGCTAGATCAGGGTCGGATTCGATCAGAGGTCGATACTGAGGGTCACCAGCGACTGCATTCTCCAGCGCCTGAAGGCTCCGTTCAATGTCGTTGGCCTCCAGGGCAACCAATGCGAGGTAGTAAAGGGCTTCCGGGCTGCCGCGGGAGGTTTCAAGGGCGCGCTCGGCCTGCTCCAAAGCCTGCTCTGTCCGGCCACTGTGAACCAGATAGATCGCCAGTAGACCGCGTGTTCGCCAGTCACTATCGTTAATGATCAGGTTCTGCTCAGCGAGCTCGGCAGCTCGCTCGTAGGCCTCCAGCGCCTCAGCCTCGCCACTTTCGATGAATCGAAGAGACTCGGCCAGACGACCCCAGACTCGATGGTCATCGGGCGCAAAATCCAGCGCCTTGCGCTGCATTCGGGCCGCATCCTCAAATTTTCCAACGTAGTAGTAACTGAGCCCGATATTGGTATAGGCCAGACGGCTGGGCTTGAGTTCCAGCGAACGATCGTAGGCCGCCCGCGCCCGCTCAGAATCACCCAGCATGGTGTAGGCCGCGCCCAAACCGGCATGCGTGGAGGCAACATCCGGCGCCAGCCGCATAGCGGTCTGATAGGCATCAACCGCCTGCTGGTAGCGCTCGGTGCTGTAGTAAAACCCCGCCAGACCGGCGTGAGCTTTCCAGTAGTTCCGCTTCAGATCGACCGCGCGCAGGAAGTACGCTTCGGCTTCGTCATGACGCTTTTCAACCTGGCGCAACTCGCCAAGTTCGATATAGGCATCCGGACTGTTCGGCGCAATGGCGACGGCCTGCTGGAGCATCTGCTCGGCGGACTCACTCCAGCCCTCTCCGCGGAAGCGATACAAGGTGCCCATGGCGAGAAAGGGCTCGCTGTTGCGCCCTTCATCGAGTTCAATGGCCCGCTCACAGGCCTCGCGCGCCTGCTCAAAATCTTCGGTGTCATTGCCCACCTCGTACAAACGAAGATAGGCCTCGCACATGCCCGACCAGGCACGAGAAAATTCAGGATCCAGCTCGATGGCCTGCCGGAAAAGCTGGATAGCGGTCATCATCACATCCGAGTCGGTCGAGCTGCCAAGCCGCTCCCGGCCGTGCAGATAAAAGATATAGGCGTCGAGATCTTCGGTTGGTGTTCGCTGCAGTTCCCGCTCTGAATCAACCGACAGAGCAATCTGAAGCTCGTTGGCCACGGCGGCTGCGATTTCCTGCTGGATCGAGAAAATGTCGGTTAGCGGACGGTCATAGGCCCGACCGAAAACCTGGAACCCGTTGCTGCCGTCGATCAACTGGACGTGGACCCGGATTCGCTCCTCGCTACGTCGGGCGCTGCCTTCCAGCAAGTAGCTCACGGCCAAGCGTTGGGCGATATCGCGCACGTCGATCGACTCATTCCTGAACTGGAACGAGGAAGTTCGTGCGGCCACATCAAGTTCCCGCATGCTGGCCAGGAGATTGAGAATTTCCTCACCCAGGCCAAGGGCAAAGAAATCCGTTTCCTCTCCCCCGTCGAAATTGCGAAACGGCAGAACTGCGATCGAGTTGCGCGAGGCAACGAGCCTTCCCGGAGCGGGGGTTGCTTCTGAGCTTATCGTTGAGGAGTCAACATCCTCTGCCGACAGCAACACAACAGCGCTGTAGCTGACGCCAATGACAAGAAGGATCATCAGCCCGGTGTACCAGAGGTCGGCCGGATTGCGCGCAGCGGGCTGCTCTTCTGCCGAACCCCACAATGGCAGGTCCAGAGCAAGTCCCTTTTCTCCGGATCCGATCACCCAAGCCAGCAAGAACGAAACGGGAAATCCGATGATCGCGGCGATCACCAATGCCCGCA
>JAZBPR010000181.1:0-2365 GCA_036351735.1 Wenzhouxiangella sp.
GAAAACCATTCGGTGACCGCATCGTTCAGACGACCGGAGACCGGCGGCGTGGATACAGATGCAGTCCGCGAAGCACTGGCAAGCAAGACCGGCTCACAGATTGTCATCGACTACAACGGCAACCCGGTGCTGTCGGCCTTCGCGCCGGTGGCCGTTGGCGACACGATTTGGGCCTTGATGGCAGAAATCGACGAGGCCGAGGTGATGGAGCCGGTCTTTGACCTGATCTGGTCGCTGGTTCTGGTTGGAATACTGCTATCCCTGATTCTTGTGGTTTTAGCCTATGCAGTCGCCGGCTCGATCGCAAAGCCCCTTCGTTCTACCGTCACTTTTGCAGAGCGCATTGCCGACGGCGATTTGACCGTTCAGGCAGACCCTGCTCTGCTGGCGCAGAAAGATGAAGTGGGCGAACTGGTGCAGGCCATGGACCGCATGGTTAGAAAACTGCGGGAGATCATCAGTTCAGTGGTCGCCGGCACCAACAATATCACCGCGGCCAGTGAGCAGAATTCAGCTACCGCCCAGAGCCTCAGCCAGGGTGCCAGTCAGCAGGCATCCAGCGTCGAGGAAACTACCGCCTCGGTCGAGCAGATGTCGGCGTCCATCGAACAGAACACTGAAAACGCCAAGGTCACCGACACCATGGCCTCCAAGGCGGCCACGGATGCCGGAGAAGGCGGTGAGGCCGTCAGCAAGACAGTCGATGCCATGAAGTCGATTGCCGAGAAGATCTCGATCATCGACGACATTGCCTACCAGACCAACTTGCTCGCACTCAATGCCGCAATAGAAGCTGCCCGCGCCGGCGAACACGGCAAAGGGTTTGCGGTAGTGGCATCCGAGGTCCGCAAACTGGCTGAACGCAGTCAGGTGGCGTCTCAAGAGATCCGCGAAGTCGCCAAGGGAAGCGTCAAACTGGCCGTCCGCGCGGGTGAATTACTCGACGAGATCGTTCCAGCCATTCGGAATACCTCGGATCTGGTCCAGGAAATCAGCGCGGCCTCAAGCGAACAAAGCGCCGGCGCCAATCAGATCAACATGGCGATGGAGCAGTTGAATTCGATTACCCAGCAATCGGCTTCGTCATCCGAAGAACTCGCTTCGACGTCCGAGGAGATGAGCAGTCAGGCGCAGCAGCTGCAGCAGCTTGTGTCTTTCTTCAAAATCAGCGGCTCCTCGAATAGGAGCGTCAAGACTTAAAGAGTTGCGTCCGCAATATTTTTTGCAAACAGCATCTCGATATTGCGAAAAGACTTGAATTCGAGATGATTGCCACTGGGATCGGCAACAAACATCGTTGCCTGCTCCCCTCGCAGACCTTCGAAGCGCAAGTAAGGTTCAATGACAAAGTCCACGCCTGCTGCACGCAGTCGATCGGCCAGAGCATGAAAGTCATCCCACTCCAGAATCGGTCCGAAATGACTGGCAGGCACGGCATGTCCGTCGACCGGGTTGGTCGAGGCAGCCGGATGCTGGTCCGGTTCAACCAGATGCAGCACAAGCTGATGACCGAAAAAATCGACATCGACCCAGCGATCGTCGCTGCGCCCAGTTCCGCAGCCCAGAATGTCGGTGTAGAACGCCAAAGTTTGGAGAAGATCAGTGACCGGCAGAGCCAGATGAAATCTCGGGTACCGGTTGGAAGATGAATCCGGATGCATTACGGCGTCCCTGGTAAGCAGTTCGGTGCGGTTAAGGCAGTGTACTACTGCTGAAGGATTGCTGAGCGCGCGATCTCGAAGTTTAGAGTTATGATTCAAGCCATGAATGGGAATCCTAGCCCATGCCGGGTCTGAGTGTGCAACGGCAACGCTTTCAGGTGGGACTGGCTGCCATTCTCAGCCTGGTCGTGGCCGGGGGGACTGCGTTCGGTGTCGTGAAACTTTCCCAGATCAATCAGCAAGCCCAGCAGCAGGTGCTGGAAAGCCAGGCAGACCAGATTCTGAACTTGCTGGAGAGCCGTTTTCTCCTTCACAAGACTCGCATTCAGGCTGCCGCTGCTTTGTTTACCAGCAGCACCGCGGTGAGTCGCGCTGAGTGGAAACAATTCGTTGAAACCAGTGCGGCAACGTCCAACGACATGTTCGAAATGTTCTGGGCAGAACGCGTTGCTGCTGATGCACTTCCCGCGCTGCGTAGAAGAATGGAGGCGGCCGGGTTTGAAGGCTTTTCACCTGATCCGCCAGGCGCCCGTGATGTCTATTGCCCGATCGTATACACAGAACCTTTGGACATTCACCGAGACTCCCTGGGTCTGGATGTGTGCGCGAGACCCAAATCCAATCCTGCCGCTCAGCGCGCCCGCGACACGGGCATACCCCAGGTGTCGGCGCCGATTGAATTAACAGCGGATGCAAACGCCCCC
>JAZBPR010000182.1:0-9003 GCA_036351735.1 Wenzhouxiangella sp.
GCTGCGCGAAAGAGCGGAAATTTTACCGGAAGCCTTGAGGCAAAGCAACCACTGTTTGCAGCCTCATCAAAACAGCCGAGGATTTCGCCTCACGCACCGGTCGGCAGCATCAGCCGCTCGACCGGTTTTCCGTCAATCAGGTGAGACTGGATGATCTCGTCCAGATCATCCTCGTCCACGTAGGTGTACCAGATTCCCTCTGGATAGACCACCAGAACCGGCCCTTCCTCGCAGCGGTCCAGGCAGCCGGCCGTGTTGGCCCGGATGCCGCCCGCGCCCGTCAGGCCCAGTTCCTTCAGCCGCTTTTTAACGTAACCGCGCAACTGGGGTGAATCGCACTGCGCGCACGAGGGACGCTCTGCGCCGTCTGGCCGCTGATTGGTGCAAAAGAACAGATGATGGCGGTAGTACGACATCAGTCGCCGGATGCACCAAAGTTGTACGCCAGCGTCAGCGTCGTCAGGGTATCGGTCTTTTTGCTGCCGGGCTCCACGTCCGTGTTGTGACGAACGGTCACACCCGAGCCGAGCGAAATGCGCGAGTTGACCGCCACAGTCAGGGCCAATGCGTTCTCGGCAAAGGTGTTCTTGCTGCCTGATTCGACCAGCAGCTTGTTGGTGAGCTTGGCTGTGTCGGAAATCACCCACTCGTAGCTGGCCTGAGCCCGAAGAATTCCCTGATTCTCTGTTTCACCCGTTGAGCGGATCTCATTGAACTGATAACCGGGACCGGCCTCGACAGTGAGAAAGTGCACATCCCCCGTTAGCACACGATAGCCATAGCTGGCTGCAACCGATGACTGGTACCGGTAGCTGGAGAACTTGTCGCGGTCGTAGCGAACAGAGCCCCCGATATAGGTTCGATCGCTCAAGTTCCGGTTCAATGTATTGGCCAGCGTGAACCGGTTGGCGCTGGTCGTCCCGCCATCGCTGGCATAAACACCCACCAGCGAGGCCTGATTTTCCCAAATATCACCCTTCCACAGCATTTCAAGCCGCGCATTGGCCGCTTCGGAGTCGCTGTTCCCGCGATTGACTACCAGACCCAACTCGCCGGTTCCGGAAAATTCTGCCTGTGCTGAACCGGCCAGCAGCAGAATGCCGGCCAACAAGAGTTTGCTTTGCATTGATTTACACTTACAAATTGGAAGACCGCAATTATACCGGTGATGCATCATGCGCCAACCAACACTTTATGACGGACTGCTCAGCAGAGTCGATGAAGCACTGCGCGTTGTCGCAGCCCCACCGCCGGGTGGAACAGCGCCCTCCCCGGCCGGCGACCTGCCCGACGTTGAATTCAACGATCAGCAACGGCGTCATGCGGCCGGCCTGATGCGGATCAACCATACCGGAGAAGTCTGCGCTCAGGCTCTGTATGCCGGCCAGGCTGCCACCGCGAGGACTTCAAAGGTTCGTACTGAAATGAAGCAGGCAGCGTTGGAGGAAGTGGATCATCTGGCTTGGTGCGCCGAGCGGCTAGAAGAACTCGGCAGTCGACCCAGCCTTCTCAATCCGTTCTGGTATGCCGGATCTTTTTCCATTGGCGCGGCCGCCGGGCTGGCCGGGGATCCATGGAGCCTGGGTTTCGTGGAGGCGACAGAGCGCCAGGTTGAAGCGCATCTTAACGACCACCTGGACACCCTCCCACCGGGCGATGAGCGCTCAAGGGCCATCGTGCGGCAGATGGCCGAAGACGAGGCCAGGCATGCCGATATGGCTGTCGAGCATGGTGCCCAGACCATCCCGGCACCGATTCAGACGCTGATGGGCGTGACCGCAAACATCATGAAAGCGATCGTTTATCGGGTTTAGGGGCCTTTAACCCCTAATAATCTTGCGCCGGATCTCGCCGGAGACCATATCGATCACCAGGACCACGATGATGGTCAGCAGAAGAACGGCGGCGGCCTTCTCGAAGTGACGGTAGCGCAGCGTATTGAGCAATACACCACCGACCCCGCCGGCACCGACCACGCCGAGCACGGCTGAGGCGCGGATGTTGAGCTCAAACCTGAACAGCCAGTGCGCAACAATTTCAGGCAGCACCTGGGGTACAACGGCGTAGCGCAGCGCCAGAATCCGCGATCCACCCGAGGCCTCGACCGCTTCGACCGGACCAAAATCGATGGATTCAACCACTTCAGCACCCAGCTTGGTCAACATGCCAACCGATGAGATCCCGATGGCCAGCGCACCGGCGAACGCACCCAGCCCCACAATAGGGACAAAGTAGATGGCCAACAAGATTTCAGGGAAGGCCCGCGCGGTGGCAGAGATCAGCTTGACCAAACGAGCCATGCGCGGAAACAGCGTGCGGGCGCCAAACAAGGCCAGCGGCAGCGACAGGATGGCGGCGATGATCGTGCCGATCCAGGCGATCTGGATCGACTCAACGATCGCCGGCAGCACCGCCTCCCAGCCATAGGCCATATCGGCCGGGTAGAAGAACGAGAGGACGCGCGCAACCTGCAAAGGCACTTCCAGCATCCGCCCGGGCGAGAACTCGATGGCGATCAGCGACCAGGTAAACAGCGCCGCGATGATGAAGGTCGCCCAGGTGGCCCACCCGATGCGCTTCTGGGGCTGGAGCATGCCGGTCTGGGACGTCATTCGAGCCGCCTCCTGATTGATTCGGAGACCTGCTCGATGATCAACACAGCTACCAGCACCGCAAGAATGATCATGGTGACCCGCTCATACTCGAAGTTGGCGCGCTGGACCTCGAGGATCATGCCGATTCCGCCCGCCCCGACCAACCCTAAGACCATGGACGCCCGAACGTTGAGTTCAAACGCGTACAAGGCGTAGGAAACGTAGTGTTGCAGACCCTGCGGGATGGCGCCGAACTGGATCATCTGAAGCCAGGTACCACCGCAAGCACGCACGGCTTCCGGCATTCCCATGTCAATCGCTTCCAGCGACTCGGACCACAGCTTGGAAATCACCGCGACGGTGAACACCGACAGTGCCAGTGCACCGGCAACGGGTCCAAAGCCGACTGCCGTGGCAAACAGCATGGCCCAGAACAAATCGGGCAAGGTGCGCAGGATATTCATGAAGTTGCGATCAGCAAACCAGACGATCGGGCCCGTGGTCAGGTTGCGCGCGGCCAGCACCGCGATGGGAATACAGAGGATGCCGCCAACCACGGTGCCAATAATGGCGATGTTGATCGTCTCCATGAACGGCTCGTACAGCCGCGGCAGGAAGGCGAAATCAGGCGGCCAGGATTCCTGCAGCAGGCGCGACCCGCCCGAGAGATTGCACAGCAACTCGGTCAGGGAGAAACCGATACCGTATGCCGACCACACCGTCATCGCGACCAGAAACGCGATGGTACCCAGCCATAACGGCCAGTTACGCGCGGGCTTGACCGGCACTGCCGCGTTCATCAGCCGGCCACGTCCTCGTCGAGCACGTCGTCATCGGTGAAATCACGACCGTAGATGTCGCGGAAATCATCGTCGGTCACCGTCTTGGCCGAGCCGTCGAACACCAGTTCCCCGTAGCGCAGCCCGATAATGCGCTGGCCGTATTTCCGGGCCAGATCCAGAAAGTGCAGGTTGACCAGGGTGGTGATTCCCAGATCGCGGTTAATACGAACCAGATCCTGCATGATCTGATGGGTGGTGACCGGATCCAGCGAAGCAACCGGTTCATCAGCAAGAATGATGGCAGGCTCCTGCGCCAGCGCACGGGCAATACCGACCCGCTGCTGCTGTCCGCCGGACAACTGGGATGCCTTGACCCAGGCTTTTTCTGTGATCCCGACGCGCTCCAGCGCCTTCATCGCCACATCTTTATCGTGGGCCGGCCACAGGTTCAGCATGGACCGCCAGCCAGGCACGTGCGCCAGCCGACCGATCAGCACATTCGACATCACGGTCAGGCGCTTGACCAGGCGGAAGTCCTGAAAAATCATACCGACGCGCTTGCGTAGCAGCCTGAGCTCGCGACCATCGGACTGTGGTACAGCCTGTCCATCGACCTCGACGGTGCCGGAGGTCATCTTGTTCAGCCCGTTGATGGCGCGCAGCAGGGTCGACTTGCCCGCGCCTGAGGAGCCGACAATGACCACGAATTCACCGGGCTTGATCTCAAGATTGAGGTCCTTCATACCAACCGTGCCGTTGGGATAGACGACATTGGCGTTGGTGAAACGAATGGAACCCTGGCTGCTCATAGTGTTCTTCCGATATCCGATGGGTGCGGCTGTCTTAAGCGCTAGTTGCGCATCATCTCGTAAGCATTGCGAACCGGATCATAAATGCCATCCGGCGTTTCGATGAAGCCGTCGATCTCGTAGAGCACCCACAGGATTTTCTGGTCATCCGGCAAGTGGGCTTGCGATTCGGCCAAACCCTTGAACGCGTCAATGATCGCCTGGCGCAGATCGGCCGGTAGTCCAGGTCGCACCTGAACGCCGTCATTCGGCAACATCGGCGCATAGTCGAACACGATGACTTTCTCGCCAATATCCGGGTACTGCCCGCAAATCATGTTGCGAGCGTCATCGTAGCTGACCCCGAAGCGGGTATCTCCGCCATAAACAGCCAGAGCGGCGGCGTCGTGCCCACCGACGAACAGGCTGTTGAGGTCTCGCTGATGGTCAATGCCCAGTTCACGAAGCTGAACCGCCGGGAACAGAAACCCTGATGTCGAGTTGGGGTCGACGAAGGCCACAGACTGGTCCCGCATCACCTCGAGACTCCCCTGGCACTGGGCAAACCGACGCACAACGTTCTCGCGCCCCGGCACACGCGCCTCGCAGATTCGCTCGACGTACTCGATTTCGCCCTCGCAAACCGAAGGATCGTTAGTGAACCATTGCGAGCGGTAACCCGTCTCGCCCTTGCGCACAGAGATCAAAATGGACTCGATATCGTAGCGCCGCTGACCCAGCATGGCAGCGAACGGAGGCAGCATCCCGATGTCGGCGCGTCCCGATCCGAGGGCTTCGACCAGACCGGTGTAGTCCTGTGGCACAAAAGAGCGCACGGGCACCCCCAGCGCTTCTTCCAGATAGTCGGTCAGCGGCTCCAGGTTATCAACCAACGCCTCGGCTTCCAGCGCCGGTACCAGCCCGAGCACCAATTCATTCGGCCAGCCACGCTCGTCGACTGCTTCTTCAGGACAGCAGGCGGTCAGAAAAAGGGCCACGGCGGGTAAGAGGAGACGCTTCACGCTGCGCATGCTAGCCGATTTCATGTTCCTGCGTGTAACAGCCGAATGACAGACGAACTGCGCTAGTGGACCACTAGACCATCTCACTATAGTGTCGCCAGTGGCCGGCCTTGCGGTAACCAGCCTGCTTAAGGGCTTGCGACAGCGCAGTCGCCAGATTTTCCGAATTCTCAAGGTCCAAAAATTCGGCGAGGGCAACGGCGGCTTGCCCTGGGTCGTCGATCAAGACATCGGTCTCGACTTCCAGGACCTTCAAAGGCAAATGCGACTGCAGCTGATCATGGAGCTTTTCTTCTGACTCCCAGACCTCAGACATGCGATCAAGCTCACGACAACCGGCCAGACGCCAGTGCAAACGAAGGGCAGGCTTTTGCGCCTTGAGCCGGATGATGCGCGCGCCGGGGAAATAGCGGGCGACGGCGGGCCAGGCCGTCGCCTCGGGCAAGCCCGGCTCCAACGGCAGTGCCTGATCGTCGACTGCTCCTTGCAGGTAACGCTTGCGAACTTTGCGCAGGTCGCTGTCTGTCAGCGCCGAGAGTGCATCGGGCGACACCGGCAAGCCCAGCAAGTCCCGCCGACGGGTCAATTCCTCTGGCACCAGGACCCGCACGCCGGGAACGTTCGCCAGCGCGGGCAGCAAGGCCTCGCGGCCGCTGCCCGGCCAGCCGGTCACAAAGACCGGCGCAGGCCGACCGTCATCAACCGCCTGGGTTGAGTGCGGCCACTCACCGAGAGCCTCGCACGCTTGGCGAATGCCGTCCGGACTGACCCGTTCCAACTCGCCCACCATGAACGGGGCTCGCCAACCCCCTTCGCTCAGATGACGGGCAGCTGCCTCGAAGGCACCGGACTCATCCAGAATTCTCCCCAGCAGGTTGTGGCTGACAGCCCGCTCCGCCTCGATGACCTTGTCACCAGCCAACAGATTCTCAAGCAGTTTGCGCGCCGCGGCGGTATCGCCGCTGACGTGATACAGCTGCGCCAGCATTCGAACGGTCGCCGGCGGGAGATCAGACTCTTCCGCCAGAGGCTGCAAGGTATTCAGCGCATCTGCCAGTTGGTTCTTTCTCAGATAAAGATCAGCCGCCAAGCGGCGGGCATCGTGGCGCAGTCTGAAGGTCTCGCTGTCGAACAACTTTCTTAGCTGTGCAAATGCAGCCTCCATATCACCTTGAACTGCCGATAGCCGGGCCTGGCTCAGGCCCAATCGCGGCAAGCCGGCGTTGGCACGCTGCAGCATTTCAGTGCTGGCCTCAATCTGACCGGCGTCCATCAGCACCTCGGCCACCTCCAGCAGTTCAGGCGCGTCTGAGTCGATTCGATGCTGCAGTGCCAGCGCGATTTCCGCGGCTGGAGTGACCCGACCAACCCGATAGTGGTCCCGCATTCGGGCGATCAAGGCTTCAGGCGTATTGGCCTCATCGCCGCCGGGCTGGCGGACCCGCTGAATCTGCTCCAGAGCGGCGCGTAGCTGTGGGTGGTTCGGCTGCTGCTCAATCGCGTTGCGTAGACACTGTTCGGCAAAGTCCATGTGTCCCTGAGCCTGGAACACCTGCGCCATGGTGATCTGGCTATACGCATCCGCCGGTCGCAATCGAACCGCCTGACTGGCATGCTTGTGCGCCTCCTCCACGTTTCCTTGCTGGAGCAACAGGATGGCCAAGCCGGCATAGGCTGGGGCATGATCTTCGTCGGCACGCAAAGCAGTACGTAGCCCTTCGACGGCCTCATCGATCTTGCCGGTCCTATGATCCAGCCGCGCAATGAGGGTCCGCGCTGCGGCATGATTGGGATCGCGGGCTACGCACTCCTCAAGGACCTGCCGGGCGTCATCGTCCTGCCCGGCGGCCAGTAGCAGGCGCCCCAGATGGTATCGGGCAGCCGGATGATCGGCGTTCTTGTCCAGCGCCTTTCCCATCCAGGCTCTTGCGCTGTCGGGCCGCCCCGCCGCCTCGTCGCACAATCCCATCAGCATTCTCAGGTCCGGGTTGTCCGGCGCCTCACCCAAGGCCTCCCGACATGCCGCTGCGGCGTCTGCATAACGGCCCTCTTGCAGCATGGACCGAATATCGGTCATCAGTTTTTCAGGTGTTGACATAACTCTCCAATCAATCGTTTTTCGATCCAGCTATCCATGCGCCAGTTGTCGATGAATCCACAGTGCCCTCCGCGTTCGAGAATCTCCAGATCCAAGGCCGGCACGTCGGGCAACGCCCGAAAATCATCGATCGGGATGATCGGATCATCCGCTGCGGTAATGACCAGGGTCGGCAAGCTCAGGCCGGCCAGATAATCGCCCGCTACTGAATACCCGTCCAGATAGGTCTGGAGATCGGGGAACGCGGTCAGGTTTTCGATCAACCAGCGCGTTTGTTCTCTCAGATCCTTGATCCGAAGCCATTCGTCCAGCGAATAACGTCCCGGATACAGCCCCTGCTTGATCCTGAGCGAGCGGCGCCACTTGTAGACGAAATAGTAATGGTAAACGGCCAGCCCCTGCTCCAGGGCATCAAGAACATGCAGTGGGCGGATCACGGGGCTGATGGCGATTGCGCGGGTCAGATCAAAGCCGTAATCCGGGGCGTTTCTGGCGATCCGCAGGGTGAAATTCCCGCCCAGTGAAAATCCGACCAGAAAGACCGGCCGATCGCCGTAGCCCTGACGAAGCTGTGCCACCGCATCGAGAATCTCCATCAAAAGACAGCTGTGAAACAGACCATCGTTGAGGTGATGCGAGGCGCCATGGTCGCGGAAATTAAGGCGAAACGTGTCGAATCCGGCGGCATCCAGCGCCACGCTCGTGTCCAGCATGTAGTTCGAATCAACGCTACCTTCCCAGCCGTGCAGGAGGATGACCAAGGCATCTCGTCGCTGAGCCGGGTCTGCGGGTGTTCGATTCCGATATCCGAGAAGTCTGGTGCCGTCTGCGGCACGGATGACTTCAGGCTGGGATCGCTGAAGATAGGATTTTGCCCGCCGCTTGACGGCAAGCTTGCGCCACGGGCCAGACGTCATCAACGACTGGACATGCGGATTGGCCAGCCACCCTTCCGGCGCAAATGGCGGGATATCTGTCCGTTCAGCTTGCATAAAATTCGGTCACTTTCTGCTGAGCGCGCAACGCCAGCGCATCACGCCCGATGTGCAGGTCGGTCATGGGTTCGCCGATGAAGACTTGCACCTCCAACCCCGGCTTGGACAGCAAGCGAAATGCGCTGCTGACGAGACTGTCGTCCCGGCCCAACTCGACCAGGTCGTGCTGATCACCATCGCACCAGTACCGAATTGCCATCGGCACGACTGGCGCGCCAGAGCGAATCGCGCTGCCAAACAGCCTGGCGTGGAAGCGCTTTACTCCGCGGCCCGGATGAATCCCGCCCTCGGGAAACACACCAATCATCTCACCCCGCCGCAGCCTGGCCGCCATGCGCCGGTTGACCTTCTGTCTTGATGACTGGTTGCCCCGCTCAATGAAGATGCTGCCTGCAATTGCCGCCAGACGGCCAATCAACGGCCAGCTTCGGATCTCGAGCTTTGCCACCAAACCCATGGGCCATAGCGCATGCAGAACGGGGATGTCGAACCAGGTGATGTGATTGGCCACCACCAGGCATGGGGGCAAGGGCAGTTGACCGGTCACTTTCATTCGGACCCCGCAAACGGCGATCAGACCTCGCATCCAGAACCGATGCGCCGACATATGCAGGTTCATCTGCCCGACCGGCATGTGACGCACGCCCGGCAAAAAGGCGAGCATGCAAATCGGAAGAATCAGCACCCAGAGCAAGAGCAAGGGAATCCGCCACAACAGCGGCCA
>JAZBPR010000183.1:0-2426 GCA_036351735.1 Wenzhouxiangella sp.
AAACGGCACGGTTCGCGCCTTGACCTCGGTTGGCACTGACTTGTACGTCGGCGGAAGCTTCACAGAAGTGGGTAATGGGCTGTCCGCTAACCGAATTGCAAAGTTTGATACAACCCAGAACTCCAATGCAGGCTGGTCGGCGCTTGGCGAGGGCCTAAATGGGGGTGTCCTTGCTTTAGCTTCCATTGGAGCTGATCTTTATGTCGGAGGCTCGTTTACTGGAGTCGTAAACGGAATCGTGGCGCGTCGTGTTGCGAAGTTTGATAGCACTCAGCATGGGAATGCTGCGTGGTCTGCACTTGGAGATGGGGTCACTGGATCCGCTGTGCATTCCATGGTGGCGATCGGCACCGATCTCTATGTTGGGGGGCAGTTTACGGAGGCTGGAGAAAAAACCGCTGCCAATATCGCCAAATTCGACAGCACACAGAGCAACAATTCCGGCTGGTCGCCATTAAGTAGCGGTGTCGATGGCTTCGGAGTTCGAGCCCTCACAGCAGTTGGGACGGATCTTTATGTCGGTGGTGGGTTCTCAAATGCCGGTGGTGTTTCTGCCAGTGGCATTGCAAAATTTGATGCCACAACTCTCACCTGGTCAGAACTCGGCGGTGGAGTGAGCGGTGCGGCTACAACCTCGTCGGTCGGCACGATGGCGACCATTGGCACGGACCTCTATGTCGGTGGAGATTTTCAGGAAGCCGGTGGCCAACCAGCGCCACACGTGGCCGTGTATGACACCCGCTCAGATGACAAGTCAGGCTGGTCCGCACTGGGCGACGGCGCGAACAATGATGTTCGTGCAATGGCACCAATAGGCAATGCACTTTACGTGGGCGGTCAGTTCACCGAGGCAGGCGGCAAGTTCAATTATTTCTTCGCGAGGCACGAAGTAGAGGACCATATCTTTCAGGATCGCTTTCAGCAACAGCCTTGACCGTCTTTGGACCAGGAGTCGCAGCTGATTTGTCAAAGGGGGGCTAACCTTTGGGGTTTTGGATGATAGCTCCCAATGTTTGAAATGATTCGGCTCCCGAAAGCTATTGGTCTCTTGGCGCGGCTGATCACTGGCTAATGACATTGCCATAAGGCGAATGGAGAAAATTCGATGCTTCACCCAAAAAAGTTCCTGCTCGTTGCCTTTTTGCTTGCAATCGTTTGGCAACCAGCCCACGCGAGCGGCGCTGCTCTATACAACGCTGCAAATAACGGAGACCTTGCCAAAGTGCAAGAGCTCTTGGAGCGCGGCCAGTCAACGGCCTTCCAATCCAAATCCGGTCGCACGCCGCTGCACGCTGCGGCTTTTGGTGGGTATGTAGAGATCGCCGAAGCTCTTCTTGATGCAGGCGCTGAGGTTGATGCTCGCGAGGAAGACGCATGGACGCCTTTGCATATGGCTGCTCAGAATGGGCATGCGTCGATCGCCGAGCTGCTCCTGAATGCTGGCGCTGATGCGAACGCAGAGACTGAAAAGGGCTCAATCCCTCTCTCCCTCGCCGTGGCAAATGGCCATCGTACTACCGCAAGATTACTTGCCGACCGGACCGAGGGCCTCGACGAGCTTCGCGGTGACTGGACTCTACTGGGCAGATCTGTCAACAAGAACAAGCCGGAGGAAGTCGCTTTGCTGCTTGAGCTGGGGGCCAACCCAAATCAGCCAATTCGAAATGGCAAGACGCCGCTCTACATTGCCTCGGAAAGGAACAGCCCCGCGATCGCGCAGGCTCTGCTGGATGCTGGAGCTGATGTTAACGGCCAAAGCCAGCAGAAGCGCACGGCGCTTGATGCTGCCGCGTTCTACAACCATCTGGATGTTGCGGCCGTATTGCTTGAAGCAGGTGCAGATGCGTCGATTGTCAATCAATTCGGCCAGACGGCGCTGAACGTGGCCGCCCGCAAGAACTACCTCGCCTTCGTGGATTTGCTTCAGTCCAGCACCGATGCTGGCGATCTGCATCAGGATGGTTGGACGCCCTTGCATGATGCTGCTAGAGATGGTGAGCTGGCCATGATTCAGTCGCTTATTACACAAGGGCTGGATCCTTCCGGGAAAGACGAGAATGGCATCACTCCGCTACACGTTGCTGCGAGCCGAGGCCATGCAGATGCAATCACCGTTCTGCTTGCCAACGGCGCTCAACTGGAAGCAAGAGATGCAAATCAAAGAACGGCTTTGTTTTTTGCCGCTGACGCCGGTGCAACTAATGTTATAGCTCTGCTCTTGGCTCAGGGAGCAGACATCAACGCGCGAGATATCGGACAGTTCATACCCTTGCACTCAGCGATCCTGGCTCGACAAGTCGAGGCGGTAGACGTGCTGTTACAGGCCGGATCGGACATAAACCTGCAGAGTCATAAAGGTAGCAACGCCATGGCGATTGCCGCCAATGTGGGAAATCAGTCAATCATTCAGCTTTTGGTTGAGCGAG
>JAZBPR010000184.1:0-20898 GCA_036351735.1 Wenzhouxiangella sp.
CAGGTCCCCGGATCGCAAGCCGTCGCGCTGCCATAGATCGGCCTGCCGGGCCATGAACTCGGCCCTAGCGCGCTCGGCGAACTGTTCGATCAGTTGATCAAGCTGACGACTCTGCCCCAGAACCTTTCCCTCGTCATCCCGCACACGGATCAAAAAATCCAGATGCCGCGGCATCTTGTCGAACTGAAAATCTGACCGCTCAAGCGTCAGACCGCTGATCCGCCCCAGCTCCACACATAGGCGGTCGATGAGCGAGCCATGGTGGTCAGCCCCGAGGCGCCCAATGGCAGCCCGCGCATATTCGGCCGCCGGCACCAGGGAACGCCGCTTGGCCTTGGGCAGGCTGGCGATCAGTGCCGTCACTTTGTCTTCGAGCAGACCCGGCACCAGCCACTCCAGCTGCGCCTCGTCCAGGCGATTCAGCAGATGCAGCGGGCACTCCAGCGTGACGCCGTCATCTTCACTCGCCGGATCAAAGTGGTAGTGCAGACGGAACCGTTCAGGGCCAATCTGCAGGTATTCGGGAAACGCATCACGCTCTGCCAGCGGCGCGTCGTCGCGCAAAAGCGTTGCCTGATCGTAGAGCAAGTCATTCTGCTGGTCAGCCGACAGTCCCTTGTACCAGCGCAGAAAGGCCTTGGTCGTAAAGATGTTCGGGGGCAGGCGCTGATCGAAAAACGCTTCCAGTTCGGCATCCGAGGCCAGCACGTCGCGGCGTCTCCGCTTGTGCTCATGCAGTGCCAGTTCTTCGCGCAGCGCCCGGTTCTTCTGCAGAAAGGTCGCCCTCGCGTTGATCTCGCCGCAGACCAGCGCGTGGCGGATAAACAGGCCGCGGGACGTTTTTGGGTCATGAGGTCCGTAATGGCAGCGGCGCTTTTCGACAACCACCAGACCATGCAGGCTGAGTTGTTCATAACCCATGACACGGCCCGAGCGCCGATCCCAATGCGGATCGAAGACCCGGCGCTTGAGCAGATGATTCGCCTGCTGCTCCAGCCATTCCGGCTGAATAGGCGCGACCATGCGAGCATAAGTGCGGCCAGTTTCGACCAGTTCGGCGGCCATCACCCAGCCCGGCGTGCGCTGCCCCAGCACCGAGCCGGGGAAGATCCGGAACTTGTGGCCGCGCGCACCTTCGTACTCGCCCTTCTCGGTGTGCTGACCAACCATTCCCAGCAGGCCGGACACGAGGCTTCGATGCACGGCATCTCCTTCTGCCTGGCCCAATTTGCCGACTTTCAAACCTTCTTCTCTGACCAAAGTCTGCAACTGGGAATGCAGCTGCCCCCATTCATGCAGACGCTGGGCGTTCAAAAAGCGCTTGCGGGCCTGCTTGTCGGCCTGACTTCGCGAATGTCCTGCTCGCGTCTGCTGCCACCAGTTCCAAAGTTTGAGCAGACTCAGAAAGTCTGAACCGGGCACCACAAACTCCGCGTGCGCATGGTCGGCGGCCTGCTGCTGGTCCAGCGGACGCTCTCGAACATCGGCGATGCTCAGCGCGGAGACCAGCACCAGCACTTCGGCCAACGCGCCGCGCTGGGCAGCCTCGATCAGCATCCTGCCCTGTCGAGCATCGACCGGCAGATGCGCCAGTCGGCGCCCAATAGCAGTCAGTTGCCGCTGTTCATCAACTGCCTGAAGCTCTATCAGGCTGCTCCAAGCCTCGGCAATCAATCGCTTAGGCGGGACATCGATGAACGGGAAACCTTCGGGATCGCCAAGCCCCAGCGCCAGCATTTCCAACACCACCCCGACCAGCCCGGCGCGCTGAATTTCCGGCTCGGTGAACTCGGGCCGGGCATAAAAATCGGTCTCGTCAAACAGGCGTATGCACACCCCGGGGCCCACTCGTCCGCATCGGCCTGCGCGCTGGTTGGACGAGGCTTGCGAAACGGGCTCGACCGGTAACCGAAGCACGCGCGAATGGGCGGCATAGCGAGAAATGCGAGCCAGGCCTGAGTCAATCACGAAGCGGATCCCGGGCACGGTCAGCGACGTCTCGGCGACGTTGGTGGCCAGCACGATGCGCCGGCCGGTATGCGACTGGAAGATCCGGTCTTGCGCTTGCGCCGGAAGCCGAGCGTACAGCGGCAGGACTTCGGTGTGCGCCAGGCTGGCGCGCTTGAGCTCGCGTGAGACTTGGAAGATCTCGCGCTCACCCGGCAGAAACACCAAAATATCGCCACGATGATCAATCCGGCCGGCCGCCTCGACCGCGCGCCGCACTTGTCGACCCAAATCCTCACTTTCCTCCGGTGGCTGGTAACGCACCTCCACCGGATAGCCGCGCCCTTCGACGGTAATGACCGGTGCCCCGTCAAAGTGCTCCGAGAATCGCTCGGTGTCGATCGTTGCCGAGGTGATGATGATTTTCAGATCAGGCCGCTTCTGGCGCAACTGCTTGAGATAGCCGAGCAGAAAATCAATGTTCAGACTGCGCTCATGGGCCTCGTCGATGATCAGGGTGTCGTAGGCATCCAGTCGACGGTCACCGTGGATTTCAGCAAGCAAAATACCGTCCGTCATGAATTTGATGTATGAGTCGGCCGAGACCCGGTCGTTAAAGCGCACCTGGAAACCCACCGCCTGCCCCAGCTCGGTCTTCAACTCCTCCGCTACACGACGGGCCACCGATCGAGCTGCGATCCGGCGCGGCTGGGTGCAGCCGATCAGACCACGTACGCCTCGGCCGGCCTCCAGGCACAACTTGGGCAGCTGCGTGGACTTGCCCGAGCCGGTCTCGCCCGCCACGATCAAAATTGGATGATTTCTAATCACCTCGACGATGACGTCGGCATGTGCGCTGATCGGCAATTCGGGCGGGCGGGAGCAGTCCGGCAGACCGGTTCGGCGCTGCTCAACCCGCGCTTTTGAACTGTCCAGACGCTGTCGATACGCCGCTTCGAGCGCTTCACGTTTCTCAGCTGCACCCCGGAAGCGGCTCAGCTGACGATGCCGACGCTTGAGCCAGGCAATATCGCGCTGCAGGATCTGATCCGGTTCGAAAGAGGCGGGCATTTGGATATTGTCGCAAAAGCTTGTGGAGCCAAACGGCTTCGAGGCCGCCTGAGTCACCTGGGATGCCTCAGCCTCTCTCGCATGCCTTGGCCAAGAGGACGAATCAGCGCCCCCGCGGACGGATCGTGCTTTCCTTGTCCGGAAACCGGCCACGCTTGTCGGCATAAAAAGCCTGAATTTTCTGGAAGTCAGCTTCCATGTCGTCGCTGGGCACGAAGGATTTGCCAATACCGATTTGTTTTCGGGGGTAATCAATGTAAGCCAAGACCACAGGGACCTTGGCAGCTTTGGCGATGTGCCAAAACCCTGATTTCCAGTGATCGGAGAAGCTTCGGGTGCCTTCCGGCGCGATGCCGAGGACGAAATGATCCGCTTCGGCAAACCTGGAGACCAGCTGTTTGCTGAGGTCGCCTGGTCGACTGCGATCGACTGGAATTCCACCCCAGAACCGGAACAACGGTCCCAGCGGGCTCTTGAAAAGGCTGCGCTTGGCGACCCAATGCGCCTTAAGGCCGAGCCCCCACGCGGCCAGAATGCCGATCACGAAGTCCCAGTTACTGGTGTGGGGTGCCAGAGCAAGCACGTAGCGGCGCGTACCGGGATCCTCTTGGGTCAGCGTCCAGCCAATCGCCCGCAGCAGAAACCGAGCAAAAGCTTTCATGATGAAGTCGAGAGATCTCCTGGCTTGGACCCACAGCAACCGATCCGCTGTTCTTTATCTGGCACTATCCACAGATGGAGAACATCTAACAGCTGGGAATACTGCACTGGCCGTTATTCTACTTGGCTTCTTAAGGAATGAAATAAGGCTCGCGCATCCATCCACCTTGTTCGCTTGGCAGGCCGCCTGATATGCTCCCATTCCCCGCAGGACAACACTCTTACGTTCCTGGGCATAATCACAGAGCAATATCGTGAATTTCAAAAGCGACAACGAAGCACCCGCCCATCCCGCCATTCTGGAAGCGATCGTCAAGGCCAATCGGGATTTCGCGACGGCCTACGCGGACGACCGTTACAGTCGACAACTGAACGCAAGATTCTCGGAAATCTTCGAGACCGAATGTCACGTCCTGCCTATTGCGACGGGAACGGCGGCCAACAGTATTGTGCTGGGCGAGCTGAGCCCGCCCTGGGGCGCAGTGATGTGTCACCGAGTCGCGCATATCCACTGCGACGAGGGAGGGGCGCCGGAGTTTTATACGCATGGCGCCAAGCTCATACCACTGGACGGCGACAACGCGCGGTTGGATCCCGGCGCCCTCGCTCGAGCGATCGACTCGGCGGGCACACATGGCGTGCACAACTGCAAGCCGTCCGTGGTGTCCATCACCCAGGCGACCGAATGCGGCACGAGCTACCGGCCTGAACAGGTTCGGGCGCTGGCCGATATCGCTCAAACCCGCGGCCTGCCGATGCATATGGACGGCGCACGCTTTGCCAACGCTGTGGCCTGGCTGGACTGCACACCTGCCGAGATCACCTGGCAGGCCGGAGTCGACGTGCTGTCATTCGGGGCGACCAAAAACGGTGCGCTGACCGCGGAGGCTGTCGTGGTGTTCGGCAGGCCCGAATGGCTTGAGGGACTAGAACGCCGGCGAAAGCGCGGTGGACATCTGCTGTCGAAAATGCGCTATGTATCGGCTCAGCTGCTGGCCATGCTCGACGACGGACTCTGGCTGGAGATCGCCCAAACGGCCAATGCCCGCGCTGCCGATCTGGCAGCGGTCATCGAGGCTTCGGGCATCGCCGAACTGCAATGGCCTGTCGAAGCCAACGAGGTCTTCATGCGCGCCGACTCGAAAGTTCTGGCCGCCCTCAAGAAGAAGGGATTCGAATTCCATATCTGGCCCGGCTATGACGATCTCGCCCGACTGGTTTGCACCTTCGCCACATCTGCCGAACAGATATCGGAGTTCCTCTCAGCGTTGGAGGCGATGGAAAGAGACTGACGATAGTGATGCGAGCACGTAGTGCTTACGATCCGTGCTTGCCGCTGGTCCATCCGCCCTGTCTGAGGACGCTCTCTCCAAGCTGTTGAGGTGCTTCCTCGAGTTCGGTGGCCATGGAGTCATTCCATCGGTTAAGAAAGCCGTACAGACAGATCGCGGCCAAAAGCTCAACGATCTCTTCATCTGTCCAGTGCAGCTTGAGCCGTTCGATCAGCGCCGGGCTGACTTCATTGGGCACTGCCCCCGCCGCGAGCGCAAAGTCCAGAGCCACACGCTCAGCCTCGGAGTACAGCCGGCTGGTCTGATACTCCCAGACTGCAGCAATCTTTTCGTCAGACACACCGCTGATCCCGGCTGCAAGCAATGAATGCGCCTCGCAGTATCGGCATCCGGCCGCACGGCTGGCAAAGTGTGCCAAAACCCTTTTGAAACCTGAGTCCACTTTGCCTTCAGCGCTCATCACCGCCGCGGTCAACGCCCCGAACCCTTTGACGATCTCGGGGCAGCGCTGCATGGTCAGCAGGCTGTTGGGGACAAAACCCAGAATCTTTTCAAACTGGGCAAACGTGGTTGCCAGCTCGGGCATCGTGTCTTTTGGGAGGGGATCCAGATGGGCCATCACAGGTTTCCTGACAAGTCGACTTCACAGAATATCGGACCCTAGTCGCCGGGGCATTCTTTCTTCGCGTTGGCAACTGAATCCTGAAATGATCCGACAGTGCGATAATGCAAGCCATGGAATGGTTAAGCTGGGAACTGCTGAAAATACCGGGCTGGATTCTGGCCGTTCTTCTGGTCGTGGTCGGTCTGGCCGGTACGGTTTTGCCAGCATTGCCGGGCGTGCCCATCATCCTCCTCGGTCTATTGCTGATTGCCTGGATGGACGGTTTCGTGGCTGTGTCCATCTCCACGGTGCTTTGGCTGGGTGCGCTGGCGGTCTTGTCAGTAGTGATCGATTTTCTTGCCACTGCCGAAGGCGCGCGGCGCTTCGGCGCGGGTCGTCTCGCCATTCTTGGCGCCACGATTGGCTTACTGGTCGGTCTGTTCTTCGGCCTGCCCGGCATTCTGTTCGGCCCTTTCTTGGGCGCCGTCGCCGGTCATCTGATGGGCAAAGCCAATCTTGATGAGTCGATGCGGGCAGGGGTTGGCGCCTCAGTCGGTGTGGTGATTGGCACTGCTGCCAAGGTCATGATTGGAGTATTGATGCTGGTCTGGTTTATTTTGGCTTGGTTCTTTTAGGGCAACGGGACTGCCAATCCGCTCAAACAAAAGCACTTAGGCAGAGACTGATCAATCCGCCTGAGAAGATGCCCAGACCCAGCATCGCAACGCCATTGAGTGACAGGACGGCCCGAAAGTCGACAGGGGCCTGAAAAGGGCGTTCGTTCTCAGGCTCATCGAAATACATCAACTTGACAACCCGCAAGTAGTAGAAGGCGCCAACCACCGCCGTCAGAACAGCCAGGACGGCAAGCCAGGTAAAACCAGCCGCGATGGTCGCGGCGATCACCTGCCACTTCGCAAAGAACCCAAGAAAGACGGGAATCCCTGCAAGCGAAAACAGGATCATCATCATGACAAAGGCGTGCCAGGGATTGCGCTTGGCCAGACCCTTGAAGTCGGCGAGTTGATCCGCTTCCTGACCTTCAGCAGACATCAGGATCAAAACGGCAAAGGCCCCGGCCGACATGATGGCGTAGGAAATCGCGTAAAACATCGCGGCCGCATACCCCTCGGGCGTCCCGGCGAGAACACCCAGAAGCATGAAACCCATATGCGAAATCGTTGAGTAAGCGAGCATGCGCTTGATGTTGGTCTGGGCGATGGCGACAAAATTGCCGAGCACCAAAGACAATGCTGCCAGCACAACCAGCATGCCCTGCCAGTCATCGTGCAGACCACCCAAACCGTTGTCGAGCAGTCGAATCGCCAGGGCAAGTCCGGCCAGTTTGGGAACCGAAGAGATGAACAGTGCAATGGGCAATGGCGCGCCGTGATACACGTCGGGCACCCACATATGGAAAGGCACCGCGCCCAGCTTGAACGCAACCGCGATCACGATGAATACCAGGCCGAAGGTCAGCAACATTGAGTCGCCGATGCCGGAGGCCAGCGCCACGCTGATTTCATTGAGCTGCAGCGTGCCCGTTGCGCCATAGATCAGGCTCATGCCGTAGAGCAGCAGGCCAGAGGCCAGCGAGCCCAGGATGAAGTACTTCATGGCCGCTTCAGAGCCCAGCGTTGAATCGCGGTTCAGCGCGACCAGCGCATAAGTAGACAATGCCAGTAACTCCAGACCCAGGTACAAGGTGATCAGGCTGGCTGATGAAATCAGCACCATCACGCCAAGCAGAGCAAACAAACTCAAGGTATAAAACTCGCCCTTGAACAGTTCAAAAGTTCGCAAATAGTGCTTGGCGTAGACGAACACACCGCCCAGAATCACATAGCTGAAGACCTTCAGCACATCGCCAAACCGGTCACGGACAAAGGTATCGCTGAAGGCGTACGCCACCTCAGATGGCGCCATCAACAATCGCAGGCTCAGAATCGCGGTAAAGACCAGTGCCGCCATCGCAAGCATGTGAGTCAGGCCACGACGCTCATCTTTGATAAACAGATCGGCGAGCAAGACACCGCAGGCTGCCGCCAGCAGAAAGATTTCCGGCAGAGCCAGTTGCATTTCCGCCAACGTCATGGTGTCACCTTCGAAGTCATGATGTGTTCGACCAGTTGCTGCACCGAGGCCTCCATCATTGCAAGCAGTGGGAAGGGCCAAACACCCACGCCCAGAACAAAAACAGCCAGAACCACCATCAGACCCCACTCACGACCGCTAAGGTCTTTCAAACCTGCAACGCTGGCGTTCGAAACCTCTCCGTAAAAAACGCGCTTGACCAGCCACAGACTGTAAGCCGCTCCCAGCAAAAGACTGGTTCCAGCTACGAATGCAAACCATGCGTTGGCCTGAAAGGCTGCGAGAATCACCATGAATTCGCCGACGAAACCCGACGTCCCCGGTACCCCGGCGTTGGCCATAAAGAACAAGACCGCAAACAGGGCGAACCAGGGCATGGTGTTGGCAACACCGCCATAGGATGAGATCTCACGGCTGTGAACCCGGTCATACAGCACGCCGACCGCCAGAAACATCGCGCCTGAGATAAATCCGTGCGAGATCATCTGCACAAGAGCACCGCTGATCCCAAGTCCCGACCCCGTCACATCGCCTGTATTGCGCGCAATCGCAAACGCCAGAAAAAGTCCAAGGGTCACAAAACCCATGTGCGAAATTGAGCTGTAGGCAATCAGCTTTTTCATATCGCTTTGGGCCAGCGCGACAAACCCGATGTAGGCAATGGCAACCAGCGACAGGCCGATGACCAGCCAGTCCAGCGAAGCCGCTGCATCCGGAGCAATCGGCAGGGAGAACCGAACCAGCCCGTACCCGCCGATCTTGAGCATCACTGCCGCAAGAACGACCGATCCGCCCGTCGGTGCCTCCACGTGCGCATCCGGCAACCAGGTATGCACCGGCCACATCGGCACCTTGACCGCGAAAGCGATCAAGAAGGCCAGAAAAACCAGGATCTGGGCATCAAGAGAAATGGGGAGTTGATGCAAATCAAGAATCGCGAAGCTGCCCGACTGCAGATACAGCCACAGCAGCGCGATCAACATGAACACCGAACCGAAAAAGGTAAACAGGAAAAACTTCACCGTCGCGTAAATCCGGTTCGGTCCACCCCAGATGCCGATGATCAGAAACATCGGCACCAGCATGGCTTCAAAAAACACGTAGA
This sequence comes from Wenzhouxiangella sp., assembly GCA_036351735.1. GTDB lineage: Bacteria > Pseudomonadota > Gammaproteobacteria > Xanthomonadales > Wenzhouxiangellaceae > Wenzhouxiangella. The sequence goes on from JAZBPR010000184.1 coordinate 8,774, forward strand.
ACAGCAGGGCATCGAGTGCTGAAAACACACCGACCATAAGCCCTTGCAACACTAGAAAGCTGGCCAGATAGAGGTGCGGCCGGTCCTTGATCTGCCAACCTGCGATGATGATCAGCACGCCGATCAGCGTGGTCAGCAGGATCAGCGGCAGCGAGATTCCATCGATACCCAGGTGGTAGTGGATATCAAAGGCAGCAATCCAGACCACGCGCTCCTGAAACTGCATCGCCGCACTGGCCGTATCAAACCCGCCATACAGCAAGAGCGACAGCGCAAAGCTCAGGCCTGCGATCAGCAGCGCTAACGGCCCAGCCAGTTTCGGCGTGCGCTCGCCGGCCAGAACCACGGCAACCGCCCCGATGATGGGCAGCCAGATCAATAGACTGAGAAGCGGCCAGTCAAGCATCAAGTCAGCTCACCCTTATCTCAGCCACACAAACGATGCGACGATGGCCACAAGGCCAATGATCATCGCGAACGCGTAGTGGTACAAAAATCCGGACTGCAGTCCGCGCATCAAGCCGGATACCCGAGACACCAATCGTGCCGAGCCATTCACCATCCAGCCATCAATCAACATCCGGTCACCCCGGCTAGACAGACCGGCCGCCAGACTGCGTGCACCGCCGGCAACACCCTTCAGGTAGAAATCATCAAACCCGTACTTGTTGTCCAGCAGTTTCCATATCGGCAATGCCTTTTCCTTGATCGAATCAGCGACCTTGGGATTGAACAGGTAAATCCAGGTTGCCAGACCCACTCCCAGCATGGCCAACCAGAACACCGGCGTCATGAATCCGTGCACTGCAAACCCGAAGGCACCGTGTTCAAACTTGTAGGCCAACTGCGCAACCACGTCATGGGCCTCGCGAACGAAGATGGCGTCAGACAGCGCGCCTCCGAACAACAACGGGACGACGGTGAAATAGCCGATCAGAACGGACGGAATGGCCAGCAAGACCAGCGGCACGGTGACCACCCAGGGCGACTCATGCGCATGGGAACGGGTCTGCTCATCCATGCGCGTAGGCCCATGGAACGTCAGATACAACAGGCGGAACGAATACAGCGCTGTAATGACGACTCCTGTATACACGGCAAAGACCGCGAAAGTCGCGCCCGGGCGCTCGGCAAGCTTGACCGCTTCGATGATCAGATCCTTGGAATAAAAGCCGGAGAAGAACGGAAAACCGATCAAAGCGAGACTTCCGAGCCATGCGGTCGCAGCAGTCACTGGCATGTAACGCCATAGCCCGCCCATCTGGCGCATGTCCTGCTTGTGATGCAGGGCGATGATGACTGAGCCTGCAGCGAGAAACAGCAGCGCCTTGAAAAACGCGTGCGTCATCAAATGGAAGATAGCAACCGAATAAGCTGAAGCCCCCAGCGCAACCGTCATGTAGCCCAGCTGAGATAGCGTCGAGTAGGCGACCACCCGTTTGATATCGTTCTGGACAATGCCCACCAGCCCCATGAACAAGGCGGTGACGGCACCGATAATCAGAATGAAGCTTAAAGCCGTAACCGAGGCCTCAAACATCGGCGAAAGACGCGCGACCATGAAGATGCCGGCGGTCACCATGGTCGCCGCGTGAATCAGGGCCGAGATCGGCGTCGGGCCTTCCATGGAATCCGGTAGCCAGACGTGCAGCGGAACCTGCGCGGACTTGCCCATAGCACCGATGAACAAGCAGATGCAGATAAACGTCATGACCGACCATTCCATGCCGGCAAAGACAGTCATGGTCTGACCCTCAATCGTCGGAACGGCGGCGAAAACTTCAGAGTAGTCCAGAGATCCCGCATACATCAAAACGGCAGCGACACCGAGAATCAGCCCGAAGTCCCCGGCCCGGTTGACCAGGAATGCCTTCAGGTTGGCGCGCACGGCTGATTCTTTCTTGAACCAGAAACCAATCAGCAGATAGGAAACAACACCTACTGCTTCCCAGCCAAAGAACAGCTGCAGGAAGTTATTGGCCATCACCAGCATCAACATCGCAAAGGTGAACAGGTTGATATAGGCGAAAAACCGCTGGTAACCCGGGTCATCGTGCATATAACCCACGGTATAGACGTGGACCATGAGCGATACAAAAGTCACTACGACCATCATCAGGGCCGTCAGGCTATCGACCAGAAAACCGATCTCGAAGCGGAAACCATCCACAACCGCCCAGGTATAGACCGAGTAATTGAGGGTTGGCAAGTCGTTGAAAAATACCTGCCAGGCGACCCACGATGACAGCCCGAATGAGGCGGCAACCGCCAGAATGGTGACCCAGTGAGCCCCGGAGCGACCGATGCTGCCGCCAAACAGGCCCGCCACCAGGCATCCGACTAGCGGAAGCAGCGGGATCAGAAGCAGGACAGTTTCAATACTCATGGTCGACTATCCCTTCAGCTCTGCCAGTTCATCGACATCAATGGATCGATGATTCCGGAACAGCACAACCAGAATGGCCAGACCAATGGCCGCCTCGGCGGCAGCAACGGTCAGGATGAAGAACACGAAGACCTGACCGTGCATGTCATTGAGGAAATAAGAGAAGGCAACGAAGTTCATGTTGACCGCCAAGAGCATCAACTCAATGCACATCAACAGGATCAATACGTTCTTTCGATTAAGAAAGATGCCGGCCACGCTGATGCAGAACAGCAGCGCACCGAGGGTCAGGAAGTGGGCCAACGTCAGCATGATCAGCTGCCCTCCCCTTCCTGTGCCGACCGATCCCGTTCGGGAACCGTCTGCTCGGCTGCCATGCTAACCAGCCGCACCCGCTCGGCACGCTTGATTCTGACCTGCCTTGATGGATCCTGATGCTTGGTGGACTCCCGCCGCCTGTGCGTCAGCATGATCGCAGCGATAATGGCAACCAGCAAAAGTACGGCGGCGATCTCGAAGGCAAACAGATACTCGGTATAAAGCAACAAGCCCAAAGCACCGATGTGGCTGTAACCCTCGGGTTCAGGTGCAGGCATTTGCACGGTTTCCAACCCACGCGTCCAGATGACCAGAAACATCTGCAGCGCCATGGCAAATGCCACCAGCACACCGACGGGCAGAAACTTGGTAAAGCCCTTCTTCAACGGCGCAGTTCGCACGTCCAGCATCATGACGACGAACAAAAACAGCACCATCACCGCCCCAACATAGACCAGGATCAGAGTGATCGCCAGAAACTCAGCCTGCATCAAAAGCCAGATGCAGGCCGCTGAGAAAAACGACAGCACCAGGAACAGGGCTGCGTAAACGGGATTACCCACCGTGACCACGCTCAGCGCGGACAAGACAAGAATGGTCCCGAACAGATAAAAAACGAGCTCAATAATGGGCATGCCCTGACTCTTGCGAATTCCTTACAACGTCAACTAGCGGTAAGCCGCGTCCTGCCGACGGGCCTCTGCGATGCGATCCTCAAACCGGTCGCCGATAGCCAGCAACTGTTCCTTGGTCACGATATTTTCGCCTCGGTTCTCGAAGTGATACTCGTTGATATCAGTCTCAACAATCGAGTCAACCGGACACGACTCCTCACAAAACCCGCAGTAAATACACTTGAACAAATCAATTTCATAGCGCGTGGTCCGGCGCGTTCCGTCTTCGCGCTGATGCGAATCAATGGTAATCGCCAGCGCCGGGCACACAGCCTCACAGAGCTTGCAGGCAATGCAGCGCTCCTCGCCATTCGGATAACGGCGCAGCGCATGCAGGCCACGAAAGCGCGGGGATTTCGGCGCCTTTTCATCGGGATAGTTCAGCGTTTCCTTTGGCGCCTTCCAGTAGCGCAGGGTCAGCGCCAGACCACTGAGCAACTCCAGCAGCATGAGGGATTTCAAGTAGCGGGTCACAGTCTGAACCATGGTTATGCTCCGTAAAGCCCTGACACTCGCAAAACTCCAGCCACCATCACCCAGACGATCGTGATGGGGATGAAGACCTTCCAGCCCAGACGCATGATCTGATCGTAGCGATAGCGTGGGAAGGTAGCTCTGAACCACAAATACAGAAAGCAGAAAATGACGGTCTTGGCCAGGAACCAGTGCACCCCGCCCTGGCCGAGGATCGTGTCGCCCAGAACCGGCACGCCCTGGAACGGCGATAACCAGCCCCCCATGAACAACAGCGCGGCCAGCGCTGAAATTAGAATCATGTTGGCGTATTCGGCCAAGAAGAAGACCGCAAAGGCCGACCCAGAATACTCAACGTGAAAACCGGCCACGATTTCCGACTCACCTTCAGCCACATCGAACGGCGCACGGTTGGTCTCAGCAACACCGGAAATGAAGTAGATCACAAACAGCGGTAGCAGAGGCAGCCAGAACCAGCTGAACAATCCACCGGACTGAGCCTGGACAATGCCGGTCATGTTCAGTGTGCCGGCCAGTACAACCACTCCGACCAGGGCAAAGCCCATGGCAATCTCATAGCTCACGGTTTGGGCGGCAGAACGAAGGCCGCCCAGCAAGGCGTATTTCGAGTTGGATGCCCAACCCCCGATCAAAATGCCGTAGACGCCCATTGACGTCATGGCCAGGATGAACAGCAAACCGGCATCAATGTCGGCCAGCACCATCCAGTCGTTGAAAGGCACCACCGCCCAGGCGGTCAGCGCGGGGGCCAACGCCAGGACCGGGGCCAGCAGGAACAGGAAGCGATTGGCATTCGTCGGCACAATCAGTTCCTTGAAAAGCATCTTGAACAGGTCCGCAAAGGGCTGCAGAAGCCCAAGGGGCCCGATTCGATTGGGACCACGACGAACCTGGATATAGCCAATCACCTTGCGCTCAAAATAGGTGAAGTACGCCACACTCATGGTGATCGGCAACACGACCATCAGCACTTTGGCAATGGTCCAGAGCAAGGTTGTGAGCTGCTCAATCATTCAGGCACCGCTTCGAGATGAATCGCACCGAAAGCCTCTGGAAGCTCGGTCAGTTCGGGAACAGCGGTTGGCAGCCATATGGCGCCCGCAGCGACGCGATCGTCGGATTGGAGCAGCAACTCCACCGAAGCAGCGCCTTGACTCACCGTGACTTTCTCAACTGAAGAAAGACCCAGTTCTTCAATAGTCGCCGGATGAAGCCGGGCGGCCGGCGACGCAGCATGGCTGGTGCGCTGCAGAGGCAGGGACCGGCGCAGCAGCATGTCGCCGGCAAACATGGGCACATCACCAACCCGCTGCAGACCCTTCTCGGAATCCGGTGCCTCAGTCGGTCCTTGGTCGTCGGCCCGAGCCAGCGGTTCGGAGTCCGACGCGATTTCCCCATCCACCGAGCGCAAATCCACGAAGTCGAAACCTTCAAGCCCCAGGCTTTCGCCCAACCGCCGGAAGATCTTCCAACCCTCACGCGCCTGACCGGGCGGCTTGATGGCCGCTTTGAAGCGTTGAACCAGACCGTCCAGGTTAATGAATGAACCGTCTGTCTCAGGCGCTTCGGCCATGGGCAGCAGCACGTCGGCAAGTTCTAGCAATTCCGGGCTGGCGAAGCTGGTCAGCGCAACCACCTTGTCCGCTGATTCCACCGCCGACCGAGCCAGCGCAGCGCCGGCCAAATCCAGACTCGGTTCCACGTTGACCAACAAATAAGTCCGACGCGGCTGATCGATCATTGCTGACGCAGACAAGCCATCGCCCCCAGGTACGACACCCGCCGTCCACGCGCCCTGGCTGTTGGCCGGTCCCGGCAAGATACACAGGGCCAGCTTCAGACTCTGCGCGATGCGCTCAGACAAGGCACGAAGCCAAAATGCCTGTGGATGATTCAAAGCAACATCACCCAGAAGCACTACCGGATTTTCAGCGCCCGCAAGAGCCTTGACAATCCGTTCTGACGCCGCATCAGCTGCAAGGCCTTGCAACCACGCGCCCACTGCACCGTCCGGCAGGTCCTGCCCGGTATAGGCGAAAGCCGCTTTTGCAATCCGACCCAGCTGCTCCACCATGGCCTGCGGGGCAACCGTCAGCCGTTCTGCCAAGTCAAAATGGAAGTCGTAGGCGACTGGATTGAGATCAATGACGGTGGCCTGCCGTCGCCGCCACGCCGTCCTTACCCGGTGCCCAAGAATCGGTTGCTCCTGCCGGATATTGGAGCCGATCAGAAAAATCGCGTCAGCGTCAGCGATCTCAGCACTGCTGATATCCATGCGCGCTTTGCCCGTTTCAGGATGACGCACATCGCAAACACGCAGACGGTGATCGATGTTCTGTGTTCCCAAACCATTGGCCAGACGCTTGACCAATACATGCTCTTCAGTGGTCAACCGCGGTGAGACAAGAATGCCCAGCTGTTCCGGTCCATGCGCCTCGCACGTTGTCTTCAACGCCGAAGCCGCGGCCTCGATAGCGGTTGACCAGTCACAATCCTGCCATTGCCCATCAACCTTGATCCTCGGGTTGGTTAACCGATCGTCTGCCTTGAGACCAAAGTGGGAATAGCGATCACGGTCGGCCAGCCAGCACTCGTTGACTGCCTCGTTATCGCGCGGCACACAGCGCATGATCTGCTGGCCACGTACGTGATAAAACAGATTCGAGCCCACACAATCGTGACTGGCCACCATCGGTCTGGCACGCATTTCCCACGGGCGTGCAGAAAACCGGAAAGGCTTGTTGGTCAGTGCGCCAACCGGGCATAAATCAATGATATTGCCCGACAGTTCGGACTGGATATTGCGCTCGACAAAGGTCGAGATTTCGGTCTTCTCACCGCGCCCGATTCCGCCAAGTTCGGAAGTTCCGGCGATCTCTTCAAGAAAACGCACGCAGCGAGTGCAGTGAATGCAGCGGGTCATGTCGGTCGCAACGAGCGGGCCGAGGTTCTTGTCCTTGACCACTCGCTTGCGCTCGGTAAACCGAGAAATGGACCGTCCATAACCCATGGCCAGATCCTGCAATTCGCACTCACCGCCCTGGTCACAAATCGGGCAATCCAGCGGGTGGTTGATCAGCAAAAACTCCATGACCCCGCGCTGCGCGTCGACCGCACGCCGGGATTCGGTAAACACCTTCATGCCGTCCGCCACCGGGGTCGCGCAGGCAGGAAGCGGTTTGGGCGCTTTCTCCACGTCGACCAGGCACATCCGGCAGTTGGCAGCGATCGAGAGCTTACGGTGATAGCAGAAGCGCGGAATATCGATTCCCAGCCGATCCGCAGCCTCGATGATCATGGAGCCTTTGGGCGCCTCAACCGACTGACCGTCGATCTCCAGCGTCACCAAATCATTGTCGACAGGGTTGACGGTCGCCATCAGGCTGCCACCCCAAGCTTGTCGGCCACGATGGAACGGCCGTGCTCGATGAAGTATTCAAATTCGTGACGGAAGTGACGCAGGAAGCCCTGCACAGGCCAAGCCGCCGCTTCGCCGAACGCGCAAATCGTGTGCCCCTCAATCTGCCCGGCGGCAGACAGCAACAGGTCCAGATCTTCAGGCTTGCCCTGCCCGGCCTGAATCCGGCTCAAGACCCGATACATCCAGCCCGTGCCCTCGCGACACGGGGTGCACTGACCGCACGATTCTGCGTAATAAAAGCGCGCGATTCGTGTGCAGGCCGACACCATGCAGGTGGTCTCATCCATGACGATCACCGCACCGGACCCCAGACCCGAGCCTGCCTTCTGCAGCGCGTCGTAGTCCATGGTGATCTCCATCATGGTTTCTGCGGGCAGCACCGGCATAGACGAGCCACCCGGGATCACAGCCTTGAGCTGGTTGCCGTTTCGCACCCCGCCCACCCGCTCCAGCAGGTCTGCAAACGGAGTTCCAAGGGGTATTTCGTGATTGCCGGGACGTTCCACATGCCCTGAGACAGAGAAGACCTTCACGCCACCGTTGTTGGGTTTGCCCAGATCCAGGAACCAGTCGGGGCCGTTGCGCATAATGGCCGGAACCGATGCCAATGTCTCGGTGTTGTTGATGGTTGTCGGCTTGCCATAGAGGCCGAAATTGGCCGGGAACGGCGGCTTGAAGCGCGGCTGACCCTTCTTGCCCTCCAGCGACTCCATTAAAGCCGTCTCTTCACCACAGATGTAAGCGCCCGCGCCCAGCACGTTGTGAATGTCGATGTCAATGCCAGAGCCCTTGACGTTCTTGCCGAGATAGCCCGCCGCATAGGCTTCGCTCAAAGCCTCTTCGACATGCTCAAAGGGCTCATGATGGAACTCACCGCGAAGGTAGTTGTAAGCAACGGTCACACCCATGGCGTAGGACGCAATAGCGATGCCTTCCAGAAGGGCATGGGGATTGAAGCGGAGGATGTCACGGTCATGACAGGTCCCCGGCTCTGACTCATCCGAGTTGCATAGCAGATACTTCTGAACCGGCGCCGAGCGCGGCATGAACGACCACTTCAGACCGGTTGGAAATCCTGCGCCGCCACGACCTCTCAGCGACGACTTCTTGATCGCTTCGATGATCTCTTCCTGCGATGTCTTGTCGGCCAGGATTTTTTCCCATGCTGTCCAACCGCCAATCGCCCGGTAAGCATCCAGCGACCAGCAGCGCTCAGCGTCAAGATGGGTGAAAACGGCGTTCGGCTTAGTCATCAATCACTCCAATCCGTCGAGGATCTCATCGATCTTCTCGGTCGTGAGTTTCTCGTGGTAATGACCATCGACGATCATCATGGGTGCCCCGACGCAGGCAGCGACGCACTCTTCTTCGATCTTTAAGAAAATCCGGCCGTCTGGCGTGGTCTCTCCCATCTTGATGCCCAGCTTGTTCTCCACGTGCTCGACAACCTTGTCAGCACCGCACAGCATGCAGGAGATATTGGTACAGATCGAAATCGAGTGCCGTCCCACGGGCTGGGTTTCAAGCATCGAATAGAAGTTCGCGACCTCGTAGGCCCAGACGCGCGGCAGATCCAGATAGTCAGCCACCGCATCCATCATTTCGCTGGACAGCCAGCCGCCATTCTGCTTTTGGGCGGCATACAGTGCCTGAATCAGGGCGGACCGACGCCCCTCCTGGCCTTCAGGAAACTTCGCCACCCAATGATCAATGGTCGACCGGGTCTGCTCGCTCAGCAGCATGGCGTTGGCTTCGCCCACGACTTCAGGTTGCTGCGTGCTCACCGATCCACCTCGCCGAGAACAATGTCCTGAGTGGCAATCAGGGCTGGCACATCGGACAACATGTGGCCCCGCGCCATCTCGTCCATCGCCGAAAGATGAACAAATGCCGGCGCTCTCAAGTGAACCCGGAAGGGCTTGTTGGCGCCGTCGGAGATCAGATAACAACCAAATTCGCCCTTCGGCGCTTCCACGGCCGCGTACGCCTCGCCTTCGGGCACGCAGTAGCCTTCGGTAAACAGCTTGAAGTGATGAATCAAGGCTTCCATGTCGTCCTTCATTTCCGCGCGAGTCGGCGGGGAGACCTTGAAGTTCTTGACCATGACCGGCCCCGGATTCTCACGCAGCCAGGCAATGCACTGCTGAATGATGCGGGCCGACTGGCGGCATTCTTCAATCCGGACCAGATACCGGTCGTAGCAGTCTCCGTTCGAGCCCACCGGAATATCGAAATCAAGCTCTGCATACTTGGCATAGGGTTGCTTCTTGCGCAAATCCCAGGCCACGCCACTGCCTCTGAGCATCGGGCCGCTGAAACCCAACTGCAGCGCCCGCTCAGGCGAGACTTCACCAATACCCACGGTGCGCTGCTTCCAGATCCGGTTGTCGGTCAGCATCGTCTCGTAGTCGTCGACCCGATCAAAAAAGTCTTCGGTGAAGGCTTCGAGAAAATCCAGCAGCGAGCCGCGTCGCCAGCGGTTCATGCGCTCGAGATCCTGACCCTTGCGCCAGCGCGACTCAGGGAGCTTCGGCATCACATCGGGCAAATCACGATAAACGCCGCCGGGCCGGTAGTAGGTGGGATGCATGCGCGCGCCGGAGACAGCCTCATAGCTGTCCATCAGCGCCTCGCGCTCGCGAAAAGCCCACAGAAAAACGGTCATGGCACCCAGATCGATAGCGTTGGATGCCACCCACATCAGATGGTTGAGAATGCGGGTAATCTCGTCGTACATCGTCCGGATGTACTGAGCGCGCTCTGGCGCTTCTATCCCGAGCAGATGTTCGATGGCACGAACATAGGCGTGCTCATTGTTCATCATGGAGACATAGTCCAGTCGATCCATATATCCGATCGAATGGTTGAACGGCTTGGACTCTGCCAATTTTTCCGTCGCTCTATGCAAAAGGCCGATGTGCGGATCGGCCCGCTCCACCGTCTCGCCGTTGAGCTCAAGAATCAGACGCAGAACACCGTGGGCCGCAGGATGCTGCGGGCCAAAATTGATGGTGTAGTTGCGGATCTCAGTCATGCCGTCTGATCCTCCCGGTCGCTGCCGGGCATGTCCACATAGCGGCTGTCACGCCGAACCACGCGCGGCACGCCCACCCGTGGCTCGATCTCTACCGGCTCATAAACCACGCGCTCCTTTTCTTCGTCATAGCGCACGGTCACATTACCAACCAGCGGAAAATCCTTGCGGAAGGGATGTCCGATAAATCCGTAGTCGGTGAGAATACGGCGCAGATCGGGGTGGCCTTCGAAGATGATGCCGAACAGGTCGAAGACTTCGCGCTCGAACCAGTTGACCGAATTCCAGACCTCAATCAGCGACGGAAGCATTGGCAGATCGTCAGACGGCACATAGCAGCGCAGGCGAAGACGCTGATTGTTGCTCAGGCTCAACAGGTGCACGACCACCGCAAAGCGATTGGGAAATTCATCAGATTCGGGCCGATCTTCCCAACTGAACCTGCCAGGGCCCTCGGCATCAACGCCGCGGGAGAATCCGACGCCAGTGGCTTCAGCGGTCTCCCACTCATCATCACCGTATCCCAGGTAATCGACCCCGCAAAGATCGATCAGCTGTTCAAACGCAAAGACCGGTTCATCGCGCAGCTGCCAGGCAACATTCAGCCAGTGCTGCGCAGCAACAACGGCGGTCAACTGCCCGCGGTCCTCGACCAGCGCGGAGATCTTGTCGCCGAAAACATCGCGCAGGCTCTGGGCCAGCGCCGTATTGGCCGGGCTGAATTCACTCATGCTCGAGCAATGGTATTGGTGCGGCGAATTTTCTTTTGGAGCTGGAGAATGCCGTACACCAGCGCCTCAGCGGTTGGGGGACACCCTGGCACATAGATATCAACTGGCACGATCCGATCGCACCCGCGGGTGACCGAATACGAGTAGTGGTAGTAGCCACCCCCATTGGCGCAGGAGCCCATGGAAATCACCCACTTTGGATCGGCCATCTGGTCGTAGACGCGGCGCAGAGCAGGCGCCATCTTGTTGACCAGCGTTCCGGCAACAATCATCACATCCGATTGTCTGGGCGTGGGTCGAAAGACCATGCCGAATCGGTCGATGTCGTACCTGGAAGCCGCCGAATGCATCATCTCAATCGCACAACAGGCCAAGCCGAACGTCACCGGCCACATCGATCCGGTCCGCGCCCAGTTGATGAGCGCATCGACACTGGTGGTTGCGAAACCCCTTTCGATTAGCGGGTTATCGGTCCCGGGACGGAGGATGTCGTCAACGACGCCTTCCGGCTCGGGATTGTGGAGCAGTGAGCTTATTCCCATTCAAGCGCTCCTTTCTTCCACTCATAAATAAATCCGATCACCAGAATGAGCAGAAAAATACCCATGGCAACCAGTCCGGTCATGCCGATCTCATCAAGCACCACCGCCCACGGAAAGAGAAAGGCAATTTCGAGATCGAAAATGATGAACAGGATGGCGACGAGGTAGAAACGAACATCGAACTTCATTCGTGAATCGTCGAAAGCCTCAAAGCCGCATTCGAACGCGGCATTCTTGGCACGAGACGGATTGCGGGACCCGAGAATACCGCCGGCCAACAGCAAAACGCCGCCCATGCCGGCTCCAATCACCAAGAAGACCAGTATTGGAAGATATTCGCTCAGCATGCGCTCCATCCTTTCAGAGCGGATACGGCAGTCGCCGAAAGCGGGCGAAAGCATGCCTCCGCTCCGATCGACCCCCTATATCCTGTTGAGTTGGTGCCGAAGGCCGGACTCGAACCGGCACGGCTTTCGCCACTGCCCCCTCAAGACAGCGTGTCTACCAATTCCACCACTTCGGCA
>JAZBPR010000185.1:0-7493 GCA_036351735.1 Wenzhouxiangella sp.
CACCCAGGACCGCACACCGAGTGCCTGGGCTGCTTCGACGAACTCCTTCTGCCGGAGACTCAAAGTCTGGCCTCGCACAATGCGCGCCATGTCCAGCCAGATATAGCTCCCGATGGCCACGAAGATCAGCAGGATGTTGCGGCCGAACACGACCATGAGCAGAATGACCAGGAACATGAATGGCAGCGCGTAAAGGATGTCGACGATGCGCATCATGATGTTGTCGACCCGCCCGCCGACAAAACCGGCGATCGCGCCCCAGGCCACGCCGATCAGCAGCGCCACGCCGGTGGCGACCAGGCCGACCATCAGGCTCATGCGCCCGCCGTAGAGGGTGCGTACATAGAGGTCCCGGCCGATGGAATCCGTTCCAAAAAAGTGGCCGGTCTCCAGGCTGGGTGGTGCCGAGATCGCGTCCCACTGCGGGGTGGAGTAATCGTATTGGCTCAGCGCAGGGCCAAACACCACCATGAGCATGATCAGCCCCAGCACAATCGCCGCGCCTAGTGCGGCCCGATTGCGCTTGAGCCGCAGCCAGGCCAGATGCCAGAGACTGCGACCGCTGGCGGCCGCGGCGTGGTCGAAACTGGACACGGCTTGTGCTGAAGTGCTCATTCGTAGCGAATCCTTGGATCAATCAGGGCGTAAAGAATGTCGACGATCAGGTTGAACACCACGATCAGTAGACCGATGACGATAACCACGCCCATGACCAGCGTGTAGTCGCGGTTCAGCGCGCCCTGGACGAAATAACGGCCCATGCCCGGCAGTCCGAAAATCTGCTCAATCACCACCGAGCCGGTCAGGATGGCCGCGGCGGCGGGCCCCAGATACGACACCACCGGCAAGATGGCAACCTTGAGAGAATGCTTGCCCAGAATCTTCCACTCCGGCAAACCCTTTGCCCGGGCTGTTCGTACGAAGTCCGAGCGCAGTGTTTCGACCATGGAGCCCCGCGTGAGCCGCGCCACATAGGCCATGTACGGAAGGGCTAGGGCAATGACAGGCAAGACCATGTTCCGGATCTCGCCATTGCCCCAGCCACCCGCCGGCAGCCAGCCAAAGTACACCGCAAACACCAGCACCAGGATCGGTGCGAGCACAAAATTGGGAATCGCGATGCCGGTCATCGCCGAGCCCATCAGCGCGTAATCCACGGGGGAGTTCTGCCGCCAGGCCGCGATCGTACCGATCAGTACACCAAAGATGAGCGCCAGCGTAAGCGCAGATGCGCCCAGCTGGATGGAAACTGGAAAACCTTCGGCAATCAGTTCGTTGACCGTAAAGTCACTGTACTGAAAGCTCGGCCCCAGATCGCCACGCAGCACGGAGCCCAGGTACTGAACGTATTGGATCAAAAGCGGTTGATCGAGGTTGTATTTGGCGTCCAGGTTGGCCTGGACTTCGGGAGGGAGGGTCTTGTCCGAGTCGAATGGCCCACCCGGTGCGACCCGGATCATGAAAAAGGCAATCGTGACCAGAATGAACAGGGTCGGGATGGCGCCGAGCAGGCGTTTGAGGATGTAGCGCGGAAGCATTAGTTCTCTAGCTCCTCAACCGGGTCCTGGCGCAGGATGTACATGTAGCGGGTCGGGTGCTGGTCGACCAGGTTTGGCTCCCAGCCCCGGACGTAGGGCTTGACCAGACGGCGGGTGACGTAGGTGTAAATCGGCGCAAAGGGCTGGGTTTCCAGCAGCAGGCGCTCGGCCTCCTGCAAGACGGCAAAGCGCTCGGCGCGATCAGCGGTGCGGGCGGCCTGCGCCAGCAGGGCGTCATAGCGTTCGTTGAAAAAGCCGACGTCGTTTTGCTGGTTGTCGCTGTGGAACAGTTCCAGGAAATACATGGGATCGAGGTAATTGCCGATCCACCCGGCGCGGAACACCTCGGTGATGGCGCGAGCCCTGCGCGTGGCCAGAAAAACGCGAAACTCCTCGTTGATCAATGAAGCCCGGACCCCCAGAACTTGCTCCCACATAGCGGCGATGGCCAATGAAACACGCTTGTGGTCTTCGTGGGTGTTGTAGCGGATCTCCAGGCTCAAGGGGTTATCGGGTCCAAAGCCGGCCTCGGCGAGAAGCTGCCTGGCATGCTCTTCCCTTTGCTGCTGGGTCCAGTTGGCCCACTCCGGCTGGGGTGGGTCGTAACCGTCCAGACCAGGGGGTGTGAAACTGAAACTGGGCTGCTCACCGAATCGACGGAGCTTGGTCGTGATGATCTTGCGGTCGATGGCCAGCGACAGCGCAATCCGGACCCTAGGGTCGTCGAAAGGCTCCTGGGTGGTGTTGAATCCGAAATAGTAGGTTCCAAACCAGTCACTGATGTTCAGCTCGTCCTTGAGGTTGGCTTCGATCCAGTTGAATTGGGTATTGGGCACCTCGTAGGTCCAGTCAATTTCGCCTGCGCGATAGCGCATCAGCTCGGCGGCCAGATCCTCGGTCGGATAGAAATACACCTCGTCAATGATGACGCGATCGTTTTCGCGGAAATACGGATTACGGACCAGACGGATGTGCGACTGCATCGCCAGCTCTTCGAGTTGGTAGGCGCCGTTGCTGACCATGGTGCCCGGCCGTGCCCAGCGGTCGCCGTGTTCCTCAACCGTGGCCCGGTGAATGGGATAAGCCACGCTATGCGATAGCACTTCAACCAGCAGCGGGTTGGGGGCCTCAAGCGTGATTTCCAGCGTGTAGTCATCGACCACCCGAACGCCTAGTTCCTCCGGCGCCATCCGGCCGGCGATGATCGGCTCGGCATTGCGGATGGGTTTGAGCAGGATTGAGGTGCGTGAACCAGTCGCCGGATCAACGGCACGGCGCAGACTGAACAGCCAGTCTTCGGCCGTCATGGATTCGCCGTTCGACCAGCGTGATTCCTCGCGCAGAAAGAAGGTCCAGCGCAGTCCGTCCTCGCTGACTTCCCAGCCACTGGCCGCGCCAGGAATGATGCGTCCGTCCGGGGCGCGCACCACCAGCGATTCAAACAGGTCGCGCTGGACATGGGTGCTGGGCACACCCTCGGTGATATGTGGATCCAGCCCTTGGGGCTGAGTGCCGTTGCCTCGATGCAGAATCTGGACGGGCGCCAGAATGGAGGGATCGGGCAAACCATCTTCGGTCAGGACGACCTCCGGCAGGTTCCAGCTAGGGGATGTGGAGGTTGATTCTCCGGCAGTTTCGCTGCCGCACCCGGCCAGCACCAAGACCAGCAGGGCCAGACTGCTGGCCGTTACAAGATTGCGCATGCTCGAATCATAGCAGATGAGGAATCGGCTTCAGAACAGCGACTTTTGAGGAACAGGCCAATCCGGAAATGGCGGCCAGTTCTTACGGCCCAATTTCTGTCCGAGCGCTTCATGAAACGCCACCGCCAGATCGGGGCAGTAAAGATTGTTTGGACAGTGAATCAGCACGTAGAGAGTTTCTTTGCGTTGAAGGACTGCTGCGCTTCGCTCCGCTGCTTTGTCAATCCATGGTGCGTTGCTCGTGCGGTCTGGGTGCAGCACCAGCCGAATGAACTCCAGCCCGTTCTGAAGCGAAGGAAGGACCGGCACCTGGGGCTTCTCGTGACGTGCCTTTCGGACTTCGGGATGGTTTAAATTGCCCTGAAACAGAGCTCGGGTGTCCATGCATACTCGACCGAGGTCGAACTCTGCGATCAGGTCATCAAGCAATTCCGGACTCTCAAAAAATGCTGGATGCCGAACCTCAATGACATTGCGCCGGTCGGTGGGCAGTGCATCGAGAATTCGGCGAACGGCATCGAGCTCAGCGGGTCCCGTCTTGTCCGGAAACTGCACCAGAAACGGGCCATTGTGCGGACCCAGTGGTGCCATGCGCTTGAGAAACTGATCTAGCAAGTCCAGATCGGGGCGCGGATCGTGGGTGACCTCGCGCGGCAGCTTCCAGCAGAACTTGAAGTCCCTGTCGACAACCGCATCAAGCCAGCGCGCGACTGTGTTCTGATCCGGAACACGATAAAAGGTAGTGTTGCCCTCAACGGTGCTGAAGACCCGCGCGTACTCGGCGAGTGAAGGCAGGTTGCTGCGGAAATACCGACCCTGCCAGCCCGGGAAGCCCCACGCAGGCAGTCCTATTCGGTAGGGCAGTTCACCAGCGGGTTCAGTCAAGCGACTTCGGCGCGACGATGATGCCATTGGTGTCGGCATAGACCCAGTCGCCCGACCGGAACACCACGCCGCCGAAGGCAACCGGCAGTCCGGTTTGCCCCTCGCCCCGGCGCACGCTCTTCAGCGGCACGCTACCCAGAGCCATAACGCCGAAGTTGATTCCACACAATACCTCCACATCCCGACACGCGCCATGGATGATGATTCCCGACCACTGGTTGTCGGCGGCCCTGGCCGCAATCTGGTCTCCGATCAGCGCGTGCCTCAACGATCCGCCGCCGTCGACTACCAGCACGCGACCTTCACCCGGCTCGGCCAGCGCTTCTTTCACCCGCGAGTTGTCTTCAAAGCACTTGACCGTCTCGATTGCGCCCCTGAATTTCTCAAGTCCACCGTAACTTTGCCAATGCAGGCCGCTGACTACTTGAACCAAAGCTGGATCGGCATCGCATAAATCAGGGGTTGAGAAATCCATACTGAGCTTGCTCCTTGTGAGCGGAGTTGGTGTCTCATTATGCCCGTGACCGAATGCCGAACACGTTTCTGCCACACTGTCCTCCTGAGACCAAGATCGTCCGAGCCGACCCGTGACCCAGCCCTTCACCCTGCTGCAGTTGTCAGATCTGCATCTGTCCGCTGATTTATCCGCACAATACCGGGGTCAGAACGCAGATGCGAACCTCGAGTCCCTGCTGCCTGCCTGTCGATTGCTGGCGCCGGGCGGGCTTATTCTGAGCGGCGATGTGTCTGAAGACGGGTCGGCCGAGTCCTATCGAAGAGCGCTGCATCTCACCAAGGACTTGGCACCCTTAACCGGGTGGATTCCGGGAAACCACGACGTTCGCGATGTCATGGGCGAGATCTTTGAGCCGGCTGGCTTTGCGTCCGGTCCGGTTCTTGAATGGGGGCAGTGGCAAATCGCCCTATTGGATTCGGCGATGCCTGGTCGACCTGAGGGTCAACTGGATGAGGCCCGACTGGCACCGCTTAAATCCCTATCGGGAGAGCGGCCTGCGATGGTATTCGTGCACCATCAGCCAGTCGCCGTAGGCTCTCCCTGGATCGACAAATATCCCTTGAAGGAACCGGATCGCTTGTGGGCACAGCTGAACCCGGCGACCGTCAAGATGGTTGCGTTCGGGCACGTCCATCAGGCATTCAGCGGTGAGCATGGCGGTGTGGCTTGCCTTTCTGGCCCATCAACCGTGGCTAACAGCCAGCCCGGTTCTCCCCGGTTTACGCTGGATCCGACTGGACCGAAAGCACGCTGGTTTCGGCTGTGGCCGGAGGGCCGCTGGCTAAGCGGAATTGTCAGCGCGGGTTAGGCCCTGACTCAAATCTCCACCATTTCGAAATCTTCCTTGCCCGCACCGCAGTCTGGGCAGACCCATGACTCGGGCACGTCTTCCCAGCGGGTGCCGGGCGGAATCCCGTCATCAGGAGCACCCTCTTCTTCGTGATAAATCCAGCCGCAGACAATGCACATCCAGCTTTTGAATTCCTGATCCTCGCTCACGGTTATCATTCCTTTATTGATGCAATTCGACGAAGCGCGCCATTGTAAAGGAATGCGGCACTGTCCCGTTCGTGATCCTGCCGGTGTGCCAACCCACGTCTGACAACGGAGCCCTAATCTCATGAGTCTGAGCCACGATCTGTTTGCCCGCGCCCGCGTTCGCATGCCCGGCGGCGTCAACTCGCCGGTCCGCGCCTTTGCCGCCGTAGGTGGTGAGCCAGTGTTCTTCGAGCGCGCTGAAGGTGCGCACATGTGGAGCGTGGACGGTAAGCGCTATATCGACTACATCGGCTCCTGGGGCCCCATGATCTGTGGCCACGCTCATCCCAAGATCGTTGAAGCGGTGCAAGAAGCAGCGGCCAAGTCCTTGAGTTTCGGCACCCCATCCCCCGGCGAGGTCACCATGGCCGAAATGTTGTGCGAGATGATCCCGTCCTTGGATCAGGTCCGCATGGTCAACTCCGGCACCGAGGCGGCCATGAGCGCCATGCGCGTCGCTCGTGCAGCGACCGGCCGCGAGCGGTTCATCAAGTTCGAAGGCTGCTATCACGGCCACGCCGACAGCTTCCTGGTCAAGGCCGGCTCCGGCGCCCAGACTCTGGGCGTGCCGACCTCGCCCGGCGTGCCCAAGGCGCTGGCTGAGTTGACCCTCAACGCCAGGTTCAACGACCTGGACTCGGTCGAAGCACTGTTCAAGCAGTACCCAGACGAAATTGCCTGCGTGGCCGTTGAGCCCATCGCCGGCAACATGAATTGCATCGAACCTGTGCCCGGGTTTCTCGAAGGCCTGCGTGAGCTGTGCGACCGCTACGGTGCAGCCCTGCTGTTCGACGAGGTCATGACCGGATTCCGCGTCCACCCGCAAGGCGCGCAAGGGCTGTACGGCATAACCCCGGACCTGACCTGCTTCGGCAAGGTGATCGGCGCCGGCATGCCGGTGGGCGCCTTCGGTGGCAAGGCTGAGTACATGAAACTGGTTGCACCATCCGGGCCCGTTTACCAGGCCGGCACGCTCTCGGGTAACCCGGTGGCTATGGCCGCCGGCATTGCCAATCTGGAACTGATCGGCCAGCCCAATTTTTACGAACACTTAAGCCAGATCACCGCCAGCCTGGCCGAAGGCCTGAAGACCAAAGCCGATGCAGCAGGCATCCCCATGGCCACGGTGGCCGTTGGCGGCATGTTCGGCTTCTTCTTTACCGACGCCGATCGCGTGACCAACTTCGACGAAGCCGCAGCTTGCGATTTGGAACGCTTCAAGGCCTTCTTTACCGGCATGCTGGCCGAAGGCATCTACCTGGCACCCAGTGCGTTTGAGGCCGGCTTTGTCTCCAGCGCTCATTCGCCGGCCGACGTCATCGAGACTCTGGCCGCGGCCGAAAAAGTGCTGGGCGAGATCGCCGGCTAGCGACCTCCCGGATCGCGCTGGATTCCGCCTGCCGCCGCGGCTAGACTGGGGCCGGGGCGCACGGCGGACAAACAGAACTTCGGAAACCGCACCCGACCAGCGCCCAGTCAGCGCGCTGCGGTAGCGCGGACGAGACTTAACCATCAAGCCGTATCCAGCGGACTGCACGCGTATCGGCGCCCGATGTCCGGCCCATTGATCGCTTCCTTGAATCCTGACGGCAACTATTGAAAACCGGCGTGCGAGCATAGAGAATCGGAAACGGGCGTGGAGCAGTGTAGGAAATCACCGCGTTAAACGGACAAATGCTCGTCTAAACCAGAGCAGGCGGGAATGCAGGGTTCTGATTTTGCGTTGAAAGAGCGCAGAGCGGCGATGAAATGCGAGATTAAACGGACATTTGCTCGGCTAATCAATCAAACCAGCTTTTGTCCATCTAATTA
>JAZBPR010000186.1:0-15084 GCA_036351735.1 Wenzhouxiangella sp.
CGCCGAAAATGTCGAGGCGATATTTGCCGACTATGATCTGATCATCGACGGCTCCGATAATTTTCCGACCCGCTATCTGGTTAACGACGCCTGCATCAAACTCGGGTTGCCCAATATCTACGGTGCTGTGCAGGGATTCGAGGGGCAGGTATCGGTGTTCGCAGCCAATGGCCAGCCCTGTTACCGGTGTTTGTTCGCCGAGCCACCTCCCCCGGAACTAGCGCCTTCATGCAGCCAGGCCGGTGTTCTGGGCGTTGTACCCGGCATCATTGGCCTGTTGCAAGCGCTGGAGGCGATCAAAATCATCACTGGAATCGGCGAGCCGCTGATCGGTCGCCTGCTGCTGTTCGACGGACGCACCTCCCGGCTGCGCGAAGTCAGGCCACAAGCGGATCCGAACTGCGCTTATTGCGCTCCGGGTCAAACGTTTCCCGGTTACGCGGACTATCAGCACTTCTGCCAATCGGCAAAGGAATAACAACATGTTGATCAAGACTGAGGACATTACCGCCGCGGTTCTGGCCGGCGGAATGGGCCGTCGCATGGGTGGCGTTGACAAGGGTCTGGTCGAAGTCCTGGGACGCCCCATGGTGGCCTGGACGCTCGACGCCATACAACCGCAAGCGGGCCAGACCTTGATCAATGCCAACCGGTCAGAGCGCGAATATGAAGCCTTTGGTCTACCGCTGGTGCGCGATCGTCATGAAGGTTTCCAGGGCCCCCTGGCCGGTCTGCATGCGGTGCTGCATGCCGCCAGCACTCCCTTCGTGGCCATCGTGCCCTGCGATACGCCGCGCCTGCCCAAAGACTTGCTCGCGCGATTGGCAGGAGCCATCGAAGCCGAGGGAACCGAGCTGGCGGTGGCCGAGGCGGCCGGGCGGGTGCAGACCCTCCACGGCCTGTTTCGGCGGGACTTGCTCGATGACCTGACCGCCGCCCTCGAGGCCGGTCAACGCAAACCAGACGCGTGGTACGCTACGCGCCGCTGGTCCCGGGTCGACTTCAGCGACCTCGCATCAGCCTTCGACAACATCAATACGCCAGAACAGCGCGATGCGCTGGCCGAACAACTTCAGGAACGGAATTCAAACGCATGAGCATCAAGGCACGCAAAGCAGCGGGTGGTCACGATACGCCGGCCTTGCCGCTGGAAGAGGCGCGGGAGCGCATCCTTTCGGCCGTCGAACCATTGACTGAGGTCGAAACCGTTGGACTGCATCAGGCTCTGCACCGCGTTCTGGCAGAACCTGTGGCCGCGGCCATCGACGTGCCCGCACACACCAACTCTGCCATGGACGGCTACGCGATGCGCGGCGCCGAAGTGAGCGAGCCCGGGAACACGCTCAAGCTCGTCGGCGAGAGCTTTGCAGGGCGACCCTTCCAGGGACAGGTGCAGACCGGTGAGTGCGTGCGGATCATGACCGGCGCCGTCATTCCCGAAGGCGCTGACACCGTGATCATGCAGGAACAAACCGAGCGCGATGGCGACCAGATTCGTTTTACCAAGGCGGCCAAGACCGGCGCCAACGTCAGACCCGCCGGCGAAGATCTGGCCGCGGGCGATACCGCGCTCCTTCCGGGACGCTGGCTGACCGCAGCAGACCTTGGCGTTCTGGCATCGGTCGGAGTTCCTGAAGTCAAGGTGCTGCGCAAACCCAAAGTGGCTTTCTTCTCCACCGGCGATGAACTCAAGCCGGTGGGTCAGCGGCTGGAGCCGGGTCAGATTCATGACTCCAACCGCTACACCCTGTTCGGCATGCTGACCGAACTTGGGGTTGAGATCGAAGATCTGGGAATTATTCCTGACCAGCGCGAGGCCTTGGATGAGGCACTGCAGACAGCCGCCCGGTGCGATGCCGTGTTGAGTACCGGCGGTGCATCGGTTGGCGATGCGGACTTTGTGGTGGAGGCCTTGGAAAAGCTCGGCAACGTGGGCTTCTGGCAGGTCGCCATGAAGCCGGGCCGGCCTTTGGCATTTGGCCGAATCGGCCAGGCCTGGTTTTTTGGTTTACCCGGCAATCCGGTCTCGGCGATGGTGACCTTCCTGCAGCTGGTGCGGCCGGCTCTGGTCACGCTTGCCGGCGCGAAACCCATGCTGCCTATCCAGATTCCCCTGCCGGTCGCCGGCGACATCCGCAAGAAGGCGGGTCGACGGGAATTTCAACGCGGACGCTTGGTCGCAGGCCCAGACGGTCTGTCGGTCTCTCCCTTCGGTCATCAGGGTTCCGGCGTGCTGCGCTCAATGAGCGAAGCCGATTGCCTGATCAATCTCGGACCCGAGGTGGGTGATGTAGCGGCCGGCGAAACAGTCCTGGTTGAACCATTCGCTCAACCGGTTTGGAACGGCGCCTGAGACCAGGCGCCGCCGAACCACATACCTCTAGGCACTATTAAGTCTCGAGCTGCCCTTCCACATCGTGCTTCAAGCCGAGCATTGGGCATTCCAGCGTCACTTTGACCTGGAGGGCACCGGCCGGCAAAGACCCCTTTTCTGATGCCGAGCGAACCGCCAGTTCAATTTCGCGCTGTGAGGTCACGCCCACCTGCTTGAGAAACTTGCGGATCGACTGATTGAGTTTTTCTTCGTTCATTAACAACTCCTATCTAGGTTGATGACGGCAGGGAATTCGAGAGTCGACTGTCTATACTACGTCAGGTGAACGAGCTGTCCGAATCGATCCTTCTGATGATCCAGATGTTGCTGAGGCTGGAGCCTGCGCTCGTCGAAATCGTCGGCCTTTCGCTTTGGGTCAGTCTGCACGCGACAGTTCTTGCTGCGCTGGTCGGTCTCCCGCTAGGTGCCGCTGCCGCAGTATTGCGATTCCCCGGCCGCGACCTGCTGGTCGCCATGCTCAACGCTTCCATGGGGTTGCCGCCCGTGGTTGTCGGGCTCGCGGTGTATTTGCTTCTGTCGCGGGCCGGGCCTTTGGGTGAAATGGGCCTGCTCTTCACGCCACAGGCCATGATCATTGCCCAGTTTCTGCTGATCACTCCCGTTATCGCGGCACTGACTCGTCAGACCGTGTCAGATCTGGATGCCCTGAGCCGTGAGCAACTTCAGGTCCTGAACACCCGACCCACGGTCATGGTTAGCACCTTGTTGTGGGACGGCCGTTTCTCGCTGATCACGGCTGTGCTTGCCGGTTTTGGACGGGCCACGGCAGAGGTCGGGGCCGTGCTGATCGTCGGCGGCAACATTGACGGCGTCACCCGGGTCATGACCAGCGCCATTGCCATGGAAACCAGTCGGGGCAATCTGTCCCTTGCCCTGGCACTGGGTTTGGTTCTGGTGAGCATCGCAGTCAGCATCAATCTTTTGATCATGAGCATCTCGCATGTTGCCGGCCGACGCTACGCCTGAACCCTCTGAACCAGTGCAAAACCCTCTCCTCCCGCTGAAGGTGAGCGGTGTGTGCTTTGAGCGCAACGGTCGGGCATTGCTCGACAATGTCAGTTTTGTCCTGCCCGGCGGAAGAATTCAGGTCATTCTGGGCCCCAACGGCGCGGGGAAAAGCCTTCTGTTACGGCTGCTTCATGGGCTGATCCTTCCTGACGCCGGCACCATCGACTGGTCAGGCCGTCCTCCGGAACTGGCTCAGCCACGACTTGGCATGGTGCTGCAGCGACCGGTCATGCTGAGGCGATCCGTGCTGGCCAACATGACTTTTGCGCTGGCCCGCCACAACGTGCCGAGATCCCAGCGCAAGTCGAGAGCGATGGAAGCACTGCAACGCGCTGAACTGCACCAGCTGGCCCACCAGCCGGCACCCCGCCTGTCCGGCGGCGAGGCGCAGCGGCTCGCCATCGTTCGAGCCTGGGCCCAGCGGCCCAGCGTTCTATTTTTCGACGAACCTTGCGCCAATCTAGATCCCCGAAGCACACTCAAGATCGAACAACTGATTCAGGAAATTCATGCCAGTGGAACCCAGGTCATCTTGACAACGCATGATCTGGCGCAGGCCCGCCGGCTGGCCGAAGACGTCCTGTTCGTTGCCAACGGCCGCATCCAGGAACATACGTCGGCGGAGTCTTTTTTCACGGCACCGGCCAGTCCGGAAGCCGCCGCTTACCTGGACGGACGACTGCTGACCTAGCTGAAAATCAGCCGGAGACCTCAGCTTTCAGTTTGTGTTTCAGGGCACTTTAGGACAGAATTTGTGTGAATCATCACACCCGACTGCTTCAGATGGCTCATCGCCAAGACACCGATCCGAATACGCTCGCCTTGCTCTGCCGCCAGGCAAGCGAATCCTCCGAACCGATAGCAGTGCTGGATCAAGCTGGCGAGGTCGCCTATATCAATGCCCTGATGCGCCAGGCATTGCCCGGTGGTGCCCTATCGAGCAAGGCAAAATCTCAGCTGACCGGCACTGAAGGCCAGCGATTTTATTCACTCGAGAATAACGATGGCGCCCAGGGCGCTGGTCGGCAACTTTTCGCGATCTCACTGGCCGGTTACCGAATCGTGACCCTGATTGAGCGAGCTGATGATCCCCGCGTAGGTCGGCTGCGCGCGCAGCTTGAGGAAGCTTATCAGCGCAGCATCACCGACCCGCTGACTGGCGTTTGGAACCGCAACCAGTTCAACGAGTTCATCCGGGTCGAGATTCCCCGTTCGGAACGCTACGAACAACCTGCCTGCCTTCTTATCCTTGACATTGATCACTTCAAGCAGGTCAACGATAGCCATGGGCATGGCATTGGCGATCAGGTTCTCCAACGATTCGCCGGCTTGGTCCAGGGCCAGATTCGCGTGGTCGACAGCCTGTTTCGCTGGGGTGGCGAGGAGTTTGTCGTTCTCCTGCCCAACACATCACTGACCGCAGCACGATTCATCGCGGATCGAATAAGACGGGCTGTCGGCGAAGCCGATTTTGAGCCGGTGCCTCAGGTGACTGTCAGCATCGGCGCAGCTGAACTGGAGCGCGGCGAATCGCCCGATGACTGGTTTGATCGCGCCGACAAAGCCATTTATCTCGCCAAGGCGCAAGGGCGTAACCAGGTGGTTTGCGCACCAGCTGATCCAGCGCGGCTGATCGGAAGCTCTGACGACGAGCAGCCGGTCCTGCTGCCATGGAAATCAAGCTATGAGAGCGGCCACCCCCTGATCGACGCGCAGCATAAGGAACTCTTCCGTCTCGGCAATCAGTTGATCACAGCCAGCCTGAGTCAGGACACCCGCCGGGAGGAGTTCCTGCAGCTTGCCGACGATCTGATTGAACACGTCGCCCTGCATTTTTCAGACGAGGAAGCCATACTGGCCGAGATCGGATATGACGATCTTGAACAGCATCATCGGGCACACAACGGTCTGCTGTCGCGCGCGCGGAAGCTGCGCGATCAGGCAGAGCGCGGAACAGCCACTACCCGTGATGTGATCCATTTCCTGGCCAACAACGTGGTCAAGCAGCACATGCTGAAGGCCGACATGGCCTTCTTCTCGCAGCTGACCGAAGGCCATGCAGCCTCCCGCTGAGCGCTTCCAAGGCCAGAGCGCCGAAGAGCAGTTGCGCAAACTGGCCATGGTCGTTGAGCAAAGCCCGTCGAGCATCATCATCACCAACACCGAACCGACTATCGAATACGTCAACCAGGCGTTTCTGGACGCGACGGGCTACAGCGCAGACGAAGTCATTGGAAAAAATCCGTCCATCCTGAATCAGGGTCTGACATCTCCCGAAACCTATGCGGATCTTTGGGCAACGCTGGCGCGCGGAGAGATCTGGAAGGGAGAATTTCGCAACACGCGCAAAGACGGAACGCCTTACCTGGAGATGGCAACCATCGCCCCAATCAGGGAATCCGACGGCGAGATCACCCATTACGTTGCCATCAAGTCTGACATCACCGACCTTCGGCGGTCGCAGTCCCGGGTTCATGAACTCGCCAACTATGATGACCTGACCGGGCTGGCTAATCGGTCCTCGCTGACGGTCTGCGTTGAGCAGGCAGCAGCGAGTTGCCGTCAATCCGGTCGCTATGGAATGCTGATCGTCCTGGACGTTGACGGCTTCAAGACCATTAACGACAGGCACGGCTATCAAAGTGGCGATGAGCTGCTGAAGTCAATCGCGGACCGACTCAAAGAGATGCTTGACGATGGCGCTGCCATAGGCCGGATCGGCGGCAACCGTTTTGCGATCGTGGTTGAGAACCTGTCGCGCAAGCGCGACCGAGCCATTGCTCAAGCCCACGATCTGACCGAGTTCATCCACGATGAACTCAAAAGCCCTCACCACATCGTCCTTGCAAGACATCCAATCCGTCTATCAAACACGATGGGCGCGGCGCTGATCACGCCGCTGACCGAACAGGCTCAACGCCTCCTCAACCAGGCGGAGATCGCGCTGCAGCGGGCCCGGGAAGATGCTCGCAACTCCTGGTGCTTTTTCAACCCCGCCATGCAGTCGCTGATCGAATCGCAGTCCGAGCTTGAGGGTGAGTTGCACAAGGCTCTGGAAAAGGATCAGCTCGCTTTATTCTGCCAGTCTCAGTTTGACGCCGACGGCCGCTTGACAGGTGCTGAAGGCATGGTGCGCTGGCGTCATTCCGAGCGCGGGGATATTTCGCCCGAGCAGTTCATCCCACTGGCCGAGGAGACCGGACAGATTCTGCCCATCGGGGCCTGGGTTCTGGAAGCAGCCTGTTCAAAGCTGCAGGAATGGTCTCAGAACCCGCTGACCGCTGACCTCCAGCTCGCCGTCAACGTCAGCGCCCGTCAATTCCACCAGCCCAATTTTCTCCAAATTTTGCTCGAGGCCTTGTACCGCTTTGATATTTCACCAGGCCGTCTAAAGCTGGAACTCACCGAAACCGTTGTGCTCAAGGACATTGAACAGACTGAACAACGTATGCTCGCGATCCGCGATCTCGGGATCGGGCTGGCACTGGATGATTTCGGGACCGGTTTCTCCTCGCTGTCGTACTTGAAAAACCTGCCCTTCGACACGCTTAAGATCGATCGTTCTTTTGTGTCCGACATGGTGTCGACCCAAAGCAGCGCTGCGATCGTCCAGGCGACCATCGCCATGGGACACGCGCTGGGCCTTACGGTCATCGCTGAAGGCGTAGAAAGCCATGAGGAGTGGAACATGCTCAAACAGTTTGACTGCGATGCTTTTCAGGGTTACCTGTTCGCCCGACCTCAAGCGGCGGATCAGTGGATGCCGACACATTTCCAGGTCCAAGAGTCAATCCAGAATCCAAGGTCCGGCTAAAGCCACCACTGGCTGATCGGCGAGCGCGGATCGAGATGCCAGGCCACCTGTGCCTGAAACAGTTCGGCCGTGGCGAGTGCGTCGGTCATGGCATGGTGAGCCGAGTAGACCGGCAGCCCGTAGCGCGATCGACACGCCGCTAACCGCAGGGACTTTCGCTGTCTGAAGCCCAGCCAGCCGGAAGCACGTTCCCAAAAACTCCGCTGCGTCTGCAGGGCGTAGGCTTCGATGGTCATGGTGTCGATCAGCGGGAACTCCAGCCCCTCGCCCATCCATCTTCGGCAGACCTGGTCCAGAAACGGTCTTTCAATCTGCCGGTAATGCACCACAACAATCCGTTTTGTCAGGATCTCCAGCAACTCTGGAAGCGCAGCGGAGAACCGCGGAGCCTCATCCAGTTCGTCGTGCGTGATGTGATGAATCAATATGGATTCAGACGAAAGCTCACGGCGTGGTCGAACCACCCAGTAACGCGCGTCTGCCACGCGAATACGAGTCAGGTCAAACGGTACGACGCCTATGCTGACGATAGACCCCCGGCTTGGGTCCATGCTGGTCGTCTCCAAGTCCAAGGCAACGAACTGAACCTGATCAATCTCGGCCTCGGCACCCACAACCCCCTGCCGGTAGTAGTTCTCCAGCATGGGCACAGTTGACTCAGAGGCCAGCGCCTTGAATCGAGCCGGCCAGTCAACCGCGCGCAGTACCCGATGCGATTTTTGAGACACGGGCAAATTAAACCTGAACCACCCGATAGCGCAGGCGCAAGAAGCGCTGGGCATGGCTTAGCACTCGGAAGGCGTCCTTGAGGTTGCGTCGATCAAACGCATTGAGTGTTGCCGGATTGAGTTTGTTATCCGGCGGCTTGCCCTGCTCCAGACAATACGCGTGATGCTGGTACTGGGTGCCGGCGATGAACTCAAGTGCATCTCTCAGGTCAGCCGTCATGCTGTTGGTCAGGAAACCCGCCGCCTGTATATCGTCGAGTCGCTTAAACGAATTCTGCGCGAGCGAACCGCTAGCCATGGCGTGGACCCGAATCACGTCAACCAGTGGTGCCGTGCCCCGGCGTTTGAGATCCAAAGAGTCCTGATGCCGGCCGCTTTTCTCCAGAACAAAGTCACGGAAAAAGCCCAACGGTGGCGTGCGCGTTTGCGCATTGTGCGCAAGACAACCCTGAAAAGCAGACGAGGCACTCGCCTGTTCTGCGACCAGAGTTTTGAGCCCATCGGCAAAGCGGGTTTCACCGTAGACTCCATCGAGGTCGAAGAAAATTGAACTGTTGAGCAAGGCTCGGCGATCCGGTTTGGCAATCCAGCCCGCGAAGCGCTCCTTCCAGACGGCAAGTGGCTGGCATAGATCCGGGTTGGTCGCCATAACATTGCCGGTGCAATAGGGATACCCAAGTTCTGCCAAACCATCGCAAACAAAGTCCGCGAGTTGAGCAAAGTACCGCTCATGACTGGCTCGGTCGAAATCATCATCCAGCACGATCGCATTGTCCTGGTCAGTCACCAGAGACTGCTCATCGCGCGCCATCGAACCCAATGCTAAAAAGCAGTAGGGAACCGGGGGTGGCCCCAGCCGTTCTTCAGCCAGCTCCAGCAAGCGTTGTTTGAAGCCCCTTCCGATCATGGCCACCGCAGTCCCGATCATTCGGGCCGTGGCACCCTCACTGTGCATTCGAAGAAAACTGCCGCGGATATCGGGCAGAAGCCCTTTGAGCTCCTCAAGACTGGTCTGATCATGAATGCTGCGAACAATGAACAGACTGTTGCGGGTCTCATGACCCGCCACATCGGACAAGTCAATGACGCCCATCGGCTGCCGGCGCTGCATGACAGGCAGGTGATGAACGTTGTGGCGCAGCATCGCCATCATGGCAGCAAACAGGAAATCGTCCGCTTCAACGCTGATCAGTGCATCGGACATCACCTCGCGCACCGGTGTGTCGTAAGGAAGACCCGGGGCAACCAGCCGCTTGCGCAGATCGCTGTCGGTGACAATTCCGAGCAGCTGGGTGTGTGCAGTCTCAGCGTCGTCTTCGCAGATCAGGATGGACGATACGCCTTCCTCAGTCATGATCCGGGCGGCCTCGGCGACAGTACCCGAAGCGTTCATCATCACCGGAGCGCGCTGGACAAGCTGCTCTACACGAGTCGTCATCATCGAGGCGCCTTCGCGGCTCCGTTCGCCCGACAACCGTAACCGCGTCCGGTCCTCGATTTCCACGAACTCGGCAAACGCATCCACGTTGTCGTACAGGCTCTGGAAATGGTCGGCCGGGATGAAGTAGATCAAGGTGTCTTCCGCCGCACGCACGGGAAACCGTGCGGAGCGCTGGCTGATCAAGCTGAGCTGGCCAAAAATTTCTCCTTCGCCGAGCCGGTTGTAGAACTCTCCGCTGCGCCGGGATAATTCCACCGAGCCTTGACGCACATAGTGCAGATCCGTCACGGCCTGCCCCACCTTCAGAATCTCAGAACCGGCCCGGAAATAGGCGATTTCGACGGCCTGTGCCAGCTGATCAAGCTCTTCTTTGGCCAAGAAGCTGAACGGTGGATGCCGCCGCAGATGCTCGCGAATCTCCAGTTGTTCAACTTCCATCAAGCGCCTCTACCGGGTTGAGCATCCATTCAGTCTATCGCGGCCTTGACCAGCAACTCTCGAATCAGGCCTAA
Organism: Wenzhouxiangella sp.; assembly: GCA_036351735.1. Taxonomy (GTDB): domain Bacteria; phylum Pseudomonadota; class Gammaproteobacteria; order Xanthomonadales; family Wenzhouxiangellaceae; genus Wenzhouxiangella. The sequence continues at coordinate 9,899 of JAZBPR010000186.1, forward strand.
TCCTAAGCATGTCGGAAACAAGCAAACACCTTTTCGCCGTGCTGCTTGGCGGCCGAGCTCCAGGCTGCCGGGTGGAATTACACGATGTGGCTTTTGCCGTTGGCGAATCGCTGGAAACCATCCACGACACCTTGCTGGACCAGTGGTTCGGGGAACCGCACGGACTGCACGTCGATGCCTACTGCCTGGTTGATCAGGTCGAGGGCTACCGCATTCGGTTGGATCCAAGCCCGCCCAATCACCCGGAACAGCGTCTGTACTTCATCAATATCGGCGGCTATCGCCCGGGTGAATTCGCCGAGCAGCATGCCTATCATCTGCTGGCTGCCCCGAACAAAACCGAAGCCAAAGCCAAAGCGAAGCGTCAGCTGCTTCAGGGACACACCGAAGTCCATAAAGACGATTTGTACGATGTGGATGACGTGCTTCGGATCGACTCCGCCGGCGGCGTCTTTGTCCATCTAGACCCCGATCCCGCAGCCTGCAGTCCTGACATCGTCAACGGCTATTTTCCGCTGCCCCTCAAGGTGGTTCAGGCCTGGATTGAGAAAAAAGCCTGAATCTGAAAACACCTCAAGTTGGACTGTCGCGGAGAACGTCAGTGCCAGACTTTTTCATCAGGAAGACTTCGTCGAGCGCGTTGCCGAAACACTGAAGGAAACCCGTGCCGACCCCAGCCGACTGAAGCTGGAGCGCGCAGAAGGCATCGTGATCGAAGATCTCGATAGTGTCACCAAGCGTTCGCCCGGCCGATGCCTGTTGATGAACTGATCGCCAAGCTCCAGGAATAGCAGCGCGCTCTCAGGCCGCTTCGGTCAGCCGACCGTCGCGATAATCGGCCATGGCCTGCTCGATCTCTTCGCGCGTGTTCATCACGAAAGGGCCGTACTGAACGATCGGCTCCCCGATAGGGCGGGCAGCGAGCAACAGCGCCCTGGCGCCCGCATGACCGGCGCTGAGTTCGACGCTATCACCATCGCCCAGCACCGCGGCGGCGCGGCGCGGTACCGGCTTGCCGGCCAAGATCAACTCACCGTCATATGCATACAGCATGGCGGTGTAACCGGGCTGAATAGGCACTGTCAGGTTGGCGTTTGCATTCAGCCGCAGATCGACCAGCAGCGGATCGGTACTTTTACTCCCCGGTGTGGCGTTGACGGGGCCAGCTTGCCCAGTCTCGCCAATCGTCAGACGCCCGGCGATAACGCGCGCCAATCCACCTTCAAAGTTCAGCTCGGGAATGGCTTCAGCCGGAATGTCGCGATAGTCCGCGGGCTGCATTTTTTCTGCGGCCGGCAGGTTCAACCACAGCTGGAATCCGCGTAGACGACCCTCTGACTGCTGTGGCATCTCGGAATGAATGACACCACGGCCTGCGGTCATCCACTGCACGGATCCCGGGCCCAGGTCACCGGTATTGCCAAGGTGGTCCTTGTGCTGCATGCGTCCGTCGAGCATGTAGGTCACGGTCTCAAAGCCGCGGTGGGGATGAGCCGGAAATCCGGCAATGTAGTCATCCGGGTTGTCAGAGAAAAACTCATCCAGCATCAGGAACGGATCGAGCCGGGCAAACGCGCTGGAGCCCAGGCTGCGTCTGAGCTTGACGCCTGCGCCATCGGAGGTGGCTTGTGATTCGACCACGCGCTGAACAGAACGGAGCCGATTACCCATGATCCTCTCCTCTCAATCGAAGCGGCAGCCTAGCAACTGCCTCATTGGCGTTCTTGAGCGATTCGGCTGCCGCTTCCTCACCCAGCGCAAGACCCTCGGCGTAGGTGAAGTGGAAATCGGTGAAGCCGAGCATCCCGAAGAAGATCTTGATCAACGGGGTCTGGGTATCCCTCTCGGTGCCGCTGTACTGCCCTCCCCGGGCGCAGAACACGTAAAGCGGCCCGGTCTCAAGCAAACCCTGAGGACCGGTCTCGGTATACCGAAAGGTCACGCCGGCGCGCGCGACACGATCCATCCAGGCCTTGAAGGTCGACGGCACAGTGAAGTTGTACATCGGTAGCGCCAAGACAACCGCATCGGCCTGCTTGAGCTCTGCGATCAGCGCATCGGACACCGCCACTGAGGCCTGCTGCTCCGGCGTGCGAGAAGCTGCATCTGCAAGAAAGCCGCCAAATGCGTCTGCATCCAGATGCGGCAAGGGTTCGGCTGCCAGGTCGCGGCAAAGCTCTTGCCCATCGGGGTAGCGCTCACGCCAGCGGGCGGTAAATGCGTCAGCCAGTTGGGTTGACTGGCCTTTGTCACCGAACAGACTGGCCTTGATCACGAGCAGGGTTGGCATGTTGTTCTCCTGTTGGAAGTGCGAAAACCTGAGATTAGCTTTGCGCTTTTCGAACGTAAAGCGCAAAATATCGGCCACTTTGATCGAATTTTTCGAACTATGACCCCTCGAATCACCCTTGAACAATGGCGCGCACTGGTCGCAGTCCACGATCACGGGGGCTACGCTCAGGCGGCCGAGGCGCTGAGCAAGTCGCAGTCCACGCTCAGTTATGCGGTGGGTCGAATCGAGACACTGCTGGACATCAAGGCCTTCGAGATTCAGGGCCGCAAGGCTCATTTGACCAGCGCCGGACAGATGCTGGTGCGGCGGGCGCGCGCACTGATCGATGAGGCCGAGCGGCTTGAGCGGGCCGCGAGGAGAGCCGCCGCCGGACGCGAAACCGAGCTGCGCATTGCCGCAGAGGTTATTTTTCCGACCTGGCGTTTGCTGGATTGTCTGGACAGACTCTGCATGACCCAAGCCGATTTACGCATCCAGCTTCACGAGTCCGTGCTTGGCGGGACGGCAGAGCTGCTGATTTCCGGGCGTGTCGATCTGGCGATCGCGTCCAGCATTCCGGCCGGTTTCATGGGCAACCCACTGACCAGAGTCCGCTTCATCGCAGCCGCGGCACCGCATCACCCGCTGCACCAGCTCAACCGAGCCCTGTCTCCGGAAGACCTGCGCGGCTACCGCCATTTGGTTGTTCGCGACAGCGGCGCGCAACCAGCGGGGTCACAGGCGCCTCAGGCCAGCGATCAGCGCTGGACGGTGACCGCGAAAGCCACGTCCATCGCTGCGGCCTGCCGCGGCTATGGGTTTGCCTGGTATGCCGAAGACATCATTCGCTCAGAGCTCGAAAGTGGCGCATTGAAACCGTTGCCGCTACAAGAGGGCGCGGAACGCTGGGCAACGCTGTACCTGGTTTTCGCCGATGCCGACGCTGCCGGACCCGCAGCGCGCGAGTTGGCGGAACTGTTGCACGAGGCCGTTGCAGCGTCGGTGATTTGAGATAATCGAACGCGAGTTGATGCGGGACCGATTGCCAGAACATGTCTAAAACCAGCTCCAACATGCTGCCGCTGGGCACACCAGCGCCCGATTTTCGTCTGCCGGATACCGTGACCGGAAAGCACTTCAGCTTCGGAGAGATCGCCGGCAGCAGGGCAACGCTGGTCATGTTCATCTGCAATCACTGCCCCTTCGTCAAGCACATCCTCGATGAACTGGTTCGCCTGGGCAATGACTACAAGCTCCCTGATGTCGGCATCTGCGCGATCAGCAGTAATGACGTGGTCGGCTTTCCGCAGGACCGACCGGAGCGCATGAAGGAGGTGGCCGAACAAAAGAAGTTCGCGTTCCCCTACTTTTACGACGAACCGCAGAACACTGCCCGGGCCTTTGGCGCTGCCTGCACGCCGGATTTCTACATTTTCGACGCCAACCGTCGGCTCTCCTACCGTGGGCAACTGGATGATTCCCGTCCGGGCAACGGCATCCCGGTGACCGGACGAGATATTCGCGGGGCACTGGACTGTCTGATCGATGGTTCACCCGTGCCCGAAGACCAGAAGCCTTCGATTGGCTGCAACATCAAGTGGAAACGCTAAACGCAGCTGCTTCCTCCCGTCTGCCGATCGATGAACTTCTGCCGAAGCTTTCGGCAAGCCTGAACAAACACGCCACACTCCTGCTCACAGCACCGCCCGGCTCCGGCAAGACCACTCGAGTGCCGCTGGCTCTGCTGGACGAGCCGTGGCTGGAGGATCGATCCATCGTCATGCTGGAGCCACGGCGACTGGCAGCTCGTTCTGCTGCGCGCTTCATGGCACGGCAAGTGGGCGAATCAGTGGGTCAGCGGATTGGCTATCGAACCCGACTTGAGACCAAGGTTTCCAAACACACCAGAGTTGAGGTTGTGACCGAAGGCATTCTGGTGCGAATGCTCCAGACTGATCCGGCCATTGACAGAGTTGCCTGCATCATTTTTGACGAATTTCACGAGCGCTCTTTGCAGTCCGATCTAGGGCTTGCCCTGGCCCGGGAAACCCAGCAGGCGCTGAGGCCGGATCTGAAGCTCATCGTGATGTCGGCCACGCTGACGATCGACCCACTGCTCAAACTGCTGGGTCAACCACCGGTTCTTCGCGCACAGGGACGAAGCTATCCGGTGACTGTGGAGTATCGGCCACCGGCCCGTGATCGAAAGCTATCCCAGCACGTGGCTGGAACCATCCGCTTCGCGCTCAACGAGCATAAGGGTTCGGTTCTGGTCTTCCTGCCGGGAATGGGCGAGATCAGACGCGTTGCTGACGCACTGTCAGCATCGCTTCCACACGACACCCACCTCTATCGCCTGCATGGCAGTCTCGCACCCGCCGAACAGGACGCCGCGATCGCTCCGGCAACACCTGACCAGCGCAAGGTGGTTCTGGCCACATCAATCGCCGAGAGCAGCCTGACCATCGAGGGAATTCGCGTCGTTATCGACGCGGGCCTGTCCCGAAGCGCCAGATTCGACCCCAATAGCGGAATGAGCCGACTGGTCACCGAACCTGTCTCGCGCGCCTCGGCCGAGCAGCGCGCCGGGCGGGCGGGACGCCTTGCCCCAGGGATTTGTTATCGACTCTGGAGCGAGACCCAGCAGTCACGCTTGCAGGCTGCCGCAACGCCGGAGATCATGCAGGCAGATCTGGCCCCGGTCGTGCTCGAGTTGGCCCACTGGGGCGTGACCGACCCGACCGAACTCGTCTGGCTGGATCCACCGCCCAGGCCCCATTGGAACCAGGCCAGGGAACTGCTGACTGCGCTTCAGGCGCTGGATCCAAACGGGCGGATCACCGGTCATGGCAGAGACCTTCTGAAGCCCGGGCTGCACCCGCGCCTGGCGCATTTGCTCATCGAAGGTGAAAAG
>JAZBPR010000187.1:0-3811 GCA_036351735.1 Wenzhouxiangella sp.
ACCCGGGCGTCGTTGATTCTTGAATACTGAGCATGCAGGAAGAACGACCATGGCCACTTGCTTGAACTCCCGATTTCCGGTGCTTTTAGCGGCATTGACCCTCGCCCTGACAGCCCCCGCATTTGCCCAGACCAATCCCGGGGCGGAGAAAGATGATACAGCCGTCGCCGAGCAGGTGGAGGCGCTCAAGAAGAAAGTGATCCGCCTGAATCGTGACCTGTTCATCCTTGAGGAAGATCTGCTTTTTCCAGCCAATACCCAGGTTGCCGTGTTTCTCAGCGTTGATGCCGGGAAGTTTCTGAAGCTGGATGCGGTCAAACTGAAAGTCGACGACGAGATTGTTGCTTCCCACCTGTATACGGAGCGACAGGTGACTGCCCTTGAGCGCGGCGGCATGCAGCGGCTATACGTCGGCAACCTGAAAACCGGCGTCCATGAGATGACGGCGTTTGTTGAGGGAATCGGCCCGGATCAGCGGCCTTACAAGCAGGCGGCCTCCCTGGAGTTTGAGAAGGGCACTGGAACGGCCGCTCTGGAAATCCGCGTTGAAGATCGCTCCTCCAACTACCAACCCTCCGTATCCATTGTGGAGTGGGAGTAAGCCGCGTCGTGGGATTGAAAGCAAGCCAGTCCTCAGGTCGACGCCCGTTCATTTACGCGGGTGCCCTACTGTGGCTGATGATGACCCCGGTCCATGCCGATGAGGCGCAACCCGAGCGGGCGAAGGACCTTCGTTATGGTTGGGCGCTGTACGAATACCATCAGGGTAACGCCTTCGAGGCTCTGACCCAGCTGGCCGTGGCGCGCGAACGGGGCGGCATCGAAGGACACGGAGATCATCCGGCTCTCGTCGAGGGCGGGCTCATGCTGTCCTGGGGGATGACCCGAGAGGCGAGCAGGTTGTTTACGCAGCTACTCGGGGCCGATGGCGCCGGCAGCAATCTGTCGCCTGATGTTCGCAACCAGGCCTGGTTCTATCTCGGTAAGGTGTTTTACCTCGAGGGGAATCAGGCGCTCGCAGGTGAGAACCTCAATCGTGTGGATGGCGAGATACTGGCCGAGGCCGACCACGATCTTTTCCGCGAATGGATTTATCTGCGCTCCCGGCTGGTCATGATGTCTGCCCGCCCTGATGATGACCCCGAACTGGCTTCGCTTCGGGAGCAGCTGGACGAAACGGACATCTGGTCCCTTTACCTCCGGTACAATTCCGCGGTCTCCGCTCTCGATGCGGCAGACGGAGCTGCCGCCGAAGAGGCACTGAAAAAGCTCATCGCCATCCTCGACCAGTCCATTGACTCCGTCGAGCCAGATGCCGAACGGGAGGGCCTGCTGGGCCGCGCTCGCCTCTCGCTTGCGGGCCTGTATCTGCGTGATAACCAGTTTGAGGCAGCTCTGGAGGTCCTGGGAGCCATGCCACTGACCGGCGTGTTCGCCGATCAGGCTCTCTTTGACTACGCCGTTGCCGCGGCGGGCCAGGGCAGGCCAGAGAGGGCTCTCGACGCCCTTGATACTCTCGCGAACCGTGAACTGTTTTTGCCCTGGCGCCAGCAGGTTCCCTTTGCCCGCGCCTATGTTCTTGAGCAGATGAACGCTCCGCAGCGAGCATTGCCTGCGTTTAAAAAGGCAGCCGACCATTACGAGGCCCGTATCAGGGAGCTCGACAATATCCGGGATCGGCTCAATGAAGAAAGTCTGATGGCCCAGCTTGAGTTCAGCCGTGACAGCGACGGGATTCTTACAGATTCCTATGGCCGGCTGCGCGTGCAGCCCCTCGATTCTGGTATGGCGGAAGTGCTGGCTTCGGAGACGTTCCAGCAGGCGCTTGCCGAATTGAACGAACTCTACCGAATGCAGTCCTTCATCGCCGAGCGGCAGTCCAGGTTCGAATCGTTCCGGATCATGCTGGAGACCCGTGAGCAGCAACGGCAGATTCGTATTGCCGAGACCCGTCGGGCACTCGAAACCCAACAGGCAGACCAGTGGCGGCAATTGCACGAGGACTTCACGGACAGAATTTCCTCGGCGCTGGCAGACGAAGATGCGGGATTCTTCATGACCTCGCAACAAAAAGCGCTCAGAGACAAGCTCGATGAGGTTGAGGAAACTCTGGCGGATTTGCCTGACGATGCGACGACCGCCAGGCAGCGTGCGACGTATCGGCGGATGCGTGCCTACTTCGACTGGTGGATTGCGGATGACTATGGAATCAATCGCTGGGCGGCGCAAAAACAGCTCATGCAACTGGATCGCGAGATGCAAAGCTTTCAGGCCCAGCGGCAACGGGTTGAAAGCCTGATGGCCGATGATGCCCGCCATGCGGAACTGGCTCGGCGGATCGCTGCCAGCGAACGGGAACTCGCGACTCTTGGAACAGAGGTGTCCGAGGCATTAGGCAGTGCCCGGCAAACACTCCTGGCGCAGGTTGATCGGATGCTGGCTGCCCAGCAACAGGAGCTTAATGGATACCTGCTGGCCTCTCGCCACGCCCAGGCGAGGCTGGCGGACCAGTTGTTCCGCGCATCGCAAAATGCAGGTGCCGGTGATGAATAATCGGATGGCCGGCAGGACTGTTAAAGGCCTCCTCATGGTTGGGGCCCTTGTCATGGCGAGTGGCTGCCAGATGTTGCAGTCGATGATGCCTGCCGGTGGCGAAGAAATGCCGCGAGTCCGTGAGGGCACACTGGCTGCGCTTCCGGCGATCGAAACGCGGCAGGAAAGTGCCGATGCAGCGGCGGTCAGCGACCCCGCAGAAGATGTTTCCATTGAAACGGTAATGGACAGTTACAAGGCGCTTTTGCCACTCGTAGAGGATCCCCGCAAGCAGGTTACCATCAGGCATCGGTTGGCCGATCTGGAGTTCCAGCGTGCGGAGCGGAAAATGGCGGATTCGGCTGTTGATGAACTGTCCGGAGCCATTGATGCATACCAGCGTCTTCTGTCGGAATATCCAGAGCGTGAGGGCAATGACCAGATCTATTATCAGCTTGCCAGAGCCTGGGAGCTTCGAGGCGCGACGCCGCAGCAGCTTGAAGCCCTGAATACTCTGGTTCGCCGCTACCCGGATTCAGAATACTGGGTTGAGGCTCAATTCCGCCGCGGCGATCTGTTGTTTATCGATGGCCGATACGGGGAAGCGGAACAGGCTTTCGACGAGGTTACCCTCGCGAGCCAGGAACGCATGGCCGATCCCTCGTTCCTGGTGAACGCGCATTACATGAAGGGCTGGAGTCTGTTCAAGCAGGCGCAATACCAGGAAGCGCTCTTCAGTTACGTAGAAGTGCTTGATCTCGTCATGCCCGAGGGCAGGCCGGTGGCGGACGTGGATCAGCGAAGCCAGACACTGATCGAAGATCTGTTCAGGGTGGTAGGGCTGTCCCTGTCGTACCTTGACGGAGCGGAAACCCTCCAGGCGCTTTTCCGCCAAACGGGTGGTCGCCCCTACGAAATACTGGTCTACGACCGCTATAGCGAGCTCTTGCTCGAGAGAGAGCAATACAGTGATGCAATTGATGTGTTCGAGGCCTACATAGAAGACCATCCGGAAAGTCCCTGGGCGCCGCGCTACCACATCCGGATCATTGATACCCTTGAGCTGGCCGGTTTCACGCGTACGATCCCTGAACGAAAGGCCGGCTTTGTCAGTCTTTACGGAATTTACAGCGATTACTGGCAGTCAGCGGGCCCCGATGCGATTGGCTTTATCGAGCAACAACTGGAACAACTGTTGCCGGAACTGGCGGACCGCCAGTACCTGCTGGCAGGGGAGGCGGAGGATGATCAGCAGGCAGACGATCATTATCGCAAAGCC
>JAZBPR010000188.1:0-4187 GCA_036351735.1 Wenzhouxiangella sp.
AAATCCTTGGCACCGAGACCCTATGCTCCGAGGTTTCGTATCAAGGTGTTAAACCAATCCGATTCGATGTCGAACGAACCCAATGAGCTGGCAAGGTTACGCGCCGAAAACGCGCGCCTGATCGCCCCGCTCGAATCCCATGGCATAGATTGGCGTCGCCCACCAACGGCTACGACGACATCAAATCCTCCACCATCCGAGCCGTCGAATCTCTCAACAGCGGAAAAGGTCGCGCTGTATCGGCGCCTGTTCCGGGGACGTACCGATGTGCACTCGGTGGTAACCGTTCATTCCGCACCGCTATTGACCCATACCCGATCAGCGCAGTCGCTTTTTCTTCCCCGCCAACTTGTTGGCTGAAGTCGACAGCGGCGGCACGTCCTTCATGGGCGAGAGCAACCCAGGGGAGACCCGCCACTGGCGCCCGTCCTCGCCGAGCACCGTCACGGTCTTGCGGTTGTATTAGACCACCGTACCCACCTGGCGGCCGTACTGGCTGTCGAAGCTCACCCGTTGACCAAGGTTGAAGCGCATCATGCTCAGGTGCGCCTGCATCGCCTCGAGCATCTTCAGCCGCTCGACCACCTTGTGATTGAGTTCGACCAGCTCCTCGTAGCTCAGCCTGTCGAGGTCAACTGGCATGGGCCAGGTCCGAGCGCAGCGGCTTTGCGGCGAACAGCGCCTTCCACCGTCGCGGCGTCAGCTCCTCGATGTCGCGCGCCGGGTGCAGGTCCATGCGCAACAGCACGTCTACCAGGTAGGTATAGGGATCGACCCCGTGCAGCCGGCAGGTCGTCAGCAGGCTCTGGATGATGCCCACGTGCCGGGCGCCCACCTCGCTCCAGTTGAGTCGAGTCAGCCAAGGGTACTCTCGACTCGACTTGCCGACACCGCCCGCGGTGCGCAGGCCAGTGTCACGGTCTACAGTCTGATCGAGACCGCCAAGGCCAACGGCCTGGAGCCCCACGATTATCTGCGCCATGTGCTGCAGCACATTGCCGCTGCGGACACCGTCGAGAAGATCGAGGCGCTATTACCCTGTTCGACTTCCCCGTTGCAGTGGTATACATAATTTATGTGGACTCGAGAGACGGCAGCCCCAGTCCCTCACAGGATCGAGGGTGTTTCTAAAGTATTCACGCATGCATCCAGTATAGTCGTGTTGCATTTGCGCCATGGAAATATGGAAACGCGAGCTGGTTCATAAAGTCAACCGCGCACGAAGCCCCGCAACCCAGAGAAAGTCTTCTTCGCGATTCGTCGCCGGGTCCTTGATCAGCTGGATACTCGGCGTAATCGTCACGTGGTCGGCAAGCTGCAGTCGATAGTACGCCTCGACGGTGTATTGGTCCCGCGTATCCGCACCGAACGTCTCTCTATTTGGTCGACCCCAATTCAGGCCGAGTCCGAACACGCCCTGTTCGTCGGGGGTGTAGTAACCAAAGCCGGCGCTGACCGATCGCTCGAGCAGCGCGCCGCTGCCGTCGGCATAGCCTGCGCGCAGAAAAGGAAGCCACTGCCCATCGATCTTCTTGCTGAAAGAAAATGCCACGCCCGAACCGTCAGGGATGCCGACCTCGGTACGTTCGTCCACCTGCCACAGCGTGAGATGTATGTTGTTTTCGATACGGGTTTCCCAGGTGTCATACCAGCCCACCTCGATGTGTTTGAAATGTTCGCCGTCGTCGAAGAACGACTCGACGCTGTCCCATGGATCACTCGGAGCGCCGTTGGCATCGGCAAAGCCGGCCAAGACATAGTAGTGCTCGGCAATACTCCATCGTATAGCCGTTCCGAATCCCTGGTCGGGCGCGGGGATCGTCGGACTGGTTGAAAATGCCAGATTGCCGAAATCGGTCCAGGGATTCACCAGGCCATAGACGTCGACATAATCCGTCACATCGACGATGCCCACGACATAGCCGAGTCGGTTGTCATCCAGGGACTGGTGCCAGTAGAGGTTGGTCAACAGCGAGCCGGCGTCACTGAACGGCACCGCGGTCAGGCCCGCGTATCCCACCTCGCCACCCAGTGCTTGCGGCGCGATGTCCGTTCCCAGGCGATGACGGTTCTCCACCTTGAACTCGATCGACCCCGGTTTGCCGGTTTCCTGGCCGACCACCGTCCAGCGGCCAAAGAAACGGAACACGCCGCCTGCCGCATTCTCTTCGCCCAGGCTTTTACCGGCGTGCTGAAACAGCAGGTTGTAATCCATGCCGAGCGCGAGGCCGTATTCCTCGCGTAAACGCGCCTTGAAGTCGGCATAGCGCTGAAAGGTGCTCGGCGTTTCATCGAGATCGAATACCGGCGACTTCGGTCTCTCGTCGGACTGGATCTGCGACGCGACACTGCTCGGACCCCCGAACGATGGATGACTATCCCTGTCCGTGATCTCGACAGTCGCTGCTGGCGCAGACGTATCTCCAACAGCAGTGACGTGGTATGGGACGCTGCATAAGACCAAGGCTGCTGATGCAGTCAACGTACCGACGCCGGCCTTGAGTTCGATCATGGCTGGTGTTTCCTAAGTCCTTGAGAAGGCGGGGCATCCTTGCCCCGCGCGGCTGGTCTGATACGAATATCAGTGGAGCTGTGGCAGCGAAGCGGAAGCGCCCGCTTTGCGAGGCTGATCGCTGGGCAAGCCGCCGCCAAATTCCACCGGTGAGGCGTAAAACTGCCGCGTCCAGTTCTCAACGGTGAGCGGCTCAAACCGGCTCTTTTCCGGCTCATAGCGAATCGGTTGCCCTGGATTGCTCCCTTTGAGCACGCACATTATTAATGACGAGGTCATAGTCTTGCGCCGACGCTGAAATGGCAGATGTAGTTAAACAAACAAGAAATCCCAGACCTTTAGCTATACGTTTTCAACGTTTTCACTATCATCTTCTTAGTTGATGGTGTTTTTGTAAATCTTTGCATCCTTCATGATTAGCGCGAAGTTCTTTTCCGGCTCGTGGAAGAGCATGAGATCCTCCACCGGGTTGCCGCTGATCAGGAGAATGTCGGCAAGCGCACCTTACTCGATCACACCCAGCTTGCCCGCTCTACGGGTAGTATTTGATTTCATTTCAATTCACGTTCGATGCCGACAACCTTTAGCACGGTTCTCAGTCAGTTTACAAAGTTGCTAACATCCACAATTCCCGGTAACACGGACTGCTGATAATTTTGTTAAAAAATGATCAGCCTCCCGTCTCGGGACTGAGCCCGTCAGAGAGTGAACGACGATAGCAACGGATCGCTGGCAGTAATCCAGCCAGCAGACCGGCCGCGAGCATCCCTGAGAATAATGGCGCGATGGTGCTCCCGGTGAATGCAGCGGACAGACTCAATCCATAGTGCTGGACGAGAGTGCTCTCGAGTGCCGACAAGGTTAGCGCCGCGAAAAGCATCCCCACCAAAACGCCGCCAAGGGTGAGAAGAAAGGCTTCGCCGATGATCAGCAGAAAAATGTGTCGGGGCCTCGCGCCGACCGCGCGCAACACGGCCATTTCATGACGGCGCTCTTCCAGTCCACTCCAGAGCACGGTCAACATCCCCACCAGTACCACCGTGATCACACACCATGACATGGCGCGCAGGACATTCTCGGCCACACCGACAATCTCCCAGAGCTCCAGCAACGCCGGGCCCGGCATGACAGCGCTGAGCGGCTCCGCTCGCCAGTTGCCGAGACGCGCCTGCATAAACAACGCAATTGCGCGCCGATCGAGGGCAACCAGCACCGCCGAGATCCGCTCCGGAGCTTTAGCCACCAGGACGGCCTCTTCGGCGCTGAGCCTGTCAAATGCATCAGGGGGGCGTCCATCCAACCAGTCGGCATGCATCGCTTCGATACCCGCCAGGCTGACATGGACCGTACGATCAACCGCCGTGCCCGTGCGCTGCAGGATGCCGACAATGCGGAACGGTTTGTCCTGATGGCTGCGCTCCGCATCCATCGCGGCTTCCAGACCATGCTCGAGTTCGATCTGCTGGTTCAGCTGGTAGCCGCGCCGTTCAGCTACTTCGGCACCGATCACGGCGTCGAAGATATCAGAAAAAGCACTTCCTGCAGCAAAGGCCAGCGGCTGTGACCGTCCATAACGAAAATGTTTGAAATAGTCTGCCTCGGTGCCCATCACCGGGTAACCATGGTGTGAATCCCCGAAACTGACTGGCAGCGCCCAGGTCACCCCGGGAAGTGC
>JAZBPR010000189.1:0-7391 GCA_036351735.1 Wenzhouxiangella sp.
CCCGCTGCCACAAAGCCTCTACGACGCACTTGATCGAGCGCCCGGCCAATCTGCAGCTCGCGGGACTCATCAGGGTAGTCGGCAAAAAACAGCGGATGCACATGCTGGAACAATCGCATGCGACGAAGCGATGCCCGATTCGGGCTTAGCGCAACAATCGGTGCCGGAGAACGCACCCGGCTCAGCCACTGGGCGGTTGATCCCGATTCTGTTAGAACAATGATGGCCCTGACTTCCAGATTGTTGGCCGTCATCATCGCGGCCATCGCAATCGCCTGATCAATTCTCTCGGCGCGGACGTTCAGACGGCGCGCCGGGACGTGAGCCTGGACATGACGCTCAGCTCCTTCGCAAATTCGGCCCATTGCCTCAATCACGGTGACCGGGTGCCGGCCCACTGCGGTTTCGGCCGAGAGCATCACCGCATCCGTTCCATCGATTACGGCATTAGCGACATCCAGCACCTCGGCCCGGGTCGGAATCGGACTTTCGACCATGGACTGCATCATCTGGGTTGCGGTAATGACCGCACGGTTCTGTGCAAGAGCTGTGGCAATGATGCGCTTCTGCAAACCCGGCAGTTCGGCTTCACCGATCTCAACACCTAAATCTCCGCGCGCCACCAGAACCGCGTCCGACGCTTCAATGATCGCCTCCAGATTGTCGATCGCCTCAGTACGTTCGATCTTGGCCACCAGACCAGCCTGGCCGCCGGCCCGATGAAGCAGCGTTCGGGCCTGTTCGATATCGTCGGCATTGCGCGGAAAAGAAACCGCCAGGTAGTCGACCTGCCAATCGGCAGCCCGCTCAATATCGGCCTGGTCAGCGGGGGCGAGTCCTGGTACCGATAGGCCGCCACCGCGCAGGTTCAAACCCTTGCGGTCCGATAACTTGCCGGGGATGAGAACCGTGCACCGAATTTCCTCGCCAACCACCTGCTCCACGCGCAGCGCGATTAATCCATCATCAAGCAGCAACTCACTGCCCGGACGAACATCATTCACCAGGCCAAGGTAAGCCACGCCGACGCCAGACTGATCACCAACCAGCGGGTTTGGGCTGGCATACAGGGTGAAGGTCTGACCTGCCTCGAGTTCGACAACACCCTCCCGAAAGCGGTCGATCCGAATCTTGGGGCCAGACAAATCCGCCAACACGGCTACATCTGTATCCAGTTCGCGCGCAGCCGCCCGAACCATGCGGATGCGGCGGGCATGGGTTTCCGGATCGCCATGAGAGAAGTTGACCCTGACCACGTCACAGCCCGCCCGAATCAACTGCTCAAGCACTTCGGGCTCGTCTGTTGCAGGACCCAGGGTCGCCACGATCCGAGTTCGCCGCGAGGCGATTGGGCGCACTTAACTGAGCTCCCTGATGATGCGCATGACGTTGGGATTACGCCGCAATCGGCGCATCACCCGCGCCAGCTGATCACGGCCGGTCACACTCAGGACAAAGCGCAGCACCGCGGTTTCGCGGGTCGAGTGGCTTTGCTGCACCTGCTCGATATTCGCTCCAATCTGGCCTAACGCGGCCGATACCGATGCCAGGACGCCTGGGCCGTTGACCGTGATCAGATTCAACGCAACGGAAAAGTGCCCGTGGATCAGTGGCTCCCAGGTCACTTCCAGGCAGCGATCGGAGAAGTTCTTTTGCAGTTCCGGCACGTTCGGGCAGCGTTTGCGATGAATAATCACGCCTTTGCCGGGCGAGAGATAGCCCATGATCGGATCGCCGGGAATCGGATGACAACATGAGGCGTAGCTCACCGCGCTGCCCTCATCGCCCCCGATAGTCAGGCTGGCGAAGTCGTCATCGGGACCCTTACGATGCCGCTGGGTGAGCGGCAACAGCTTGCCCGCTACCGCCCGTGCCAGCAGATCACCGCGGGCAATCCGGATCAGCAGATCCTCGAGTCGATCCAGGCCTGATTTTTTTAGATAACGATCCAGCCGACGCTGGGAAATCGTTTCCAGCGAATAGCCCCGGCGCTGCAGCGCCTGATCAAGCAAGCGGTCGCCGATGGCGACGGAATCCGCCTGCTCGAGGTTCTTCATGTGGCTGCGAATGGCCGTGCGCGCCTTGGAGGTCACGACAAACTCCAGCCATTCAGGCTGCGGGCTGGCTCCCTCGCGAGTGATGATCTCAATGGTTTGACCGTTTTCAAGCCGCGTATTGAGAGGCAGGGCCATGCCGTCTATCCTCGCGCCCACCGACTGGTTACCCACGTCGGTGTGGATGGCATAGGCAAAATCAAGCGCGCAGGCCTCGGCCTTCAAATCGATGATCTTGCCGCGCGGGGTGAAGACGAAAATCTCATCGGGGAACAGCTCGGCCTTGGCCGAGCTCATGAAGTCATTCGCATCCGGGGCACGCGACTGCGTTTCGACCAGCTTGAGCAACCACTCGCGGGCGCGCACCGCCGTCGAGCGGTCTGGAGAGGCCTTGTAAAGCCAGTGCGCCGCGGCCCCCTTTTCGGCCACCAGATCCATCTCTTCGGTACGAATCTGAATCTCGATCGGCACCCCAAAAGACGAGTTCAGCACGGTATGCAGCGACTGGTAGCCGTTCGCCTTAGGCAGCGCAATGTAGTCCTTGAAGCTGCCCGGCTTGGGCTTGTAAAGCGAATGGGCCACACCCAGGGCCTGATAGCAGTGCGGCTCGGAGTGCGTGACGATGCGAAACGCATAGACGTCCATCACGCGTTCATAGGGCACGTTCTTGTCGCGCATCTTGCAGTAGATGCTGTAGGGCGTTTTGGTTCGGCCTTCGATACGACAGGGAATACCGGCCTCGCCCAGACGCTTCTTGAGGGTCGAGGTGATGGAATCGATCACTTCCTGTCGATTACCGGCCAGCTTGGCCACCCGGCCTTCGATGATTCGGTGACGGTTGGGGTGCAGGTTGGCAAAGCCCAGGTCTTCGAGCTCTTCCTTGAGCACGTTCATGCCCAAACGATCGGCAATCGGCGCGTAGATCTGCAGGGTTTCGCGCGAGATTCGGCGGCGCGAATCCGGCGACATCGCGCCGATGGTGCGCATGTTGTGGGCACGGTCGGCCAGCTTGATAAAGATCACCCGCAAATCCCGGCTCATCGCGAGCAGTAATTTGCGAAAACTCTCCGCATCGGCCTCCAGGCGCGTGCGGAATTTCATCTTGTCCAGCTTGGTGACCCCATCGACCAGCTTGGCCACATCTGCGCCGAACTCGCGCACCAGATCCTCACGCTCAACCGGCGTGTCCTCGATGGTGTCGTGCAGGATGGCCGCCGAAATGGTCTGGTGGTCCATGCGCATCCCGGCCAGGATGCGCGCAACGGCAACCGGATGAAAGATGTAGGGTTCGCCCGAGCGGCGTTTTTGCCCCTGATGCGCTTCCGCGCCTACCTCGTAGGCGCGCAAGACCATCGCTACCTGCTCGGGCTCAAGATAGGTATTGAGCAGGTCCCTGAGTTCACGGACCGGCCCCGGCAGCATGCGTCAGTCGACCGGGGAATCAGTCGTCGTCATCTTCCGGCGGCGGCGGGACTTCTGCCTGCATGGCCGCCAGACGCGCATCCAGATCGGCCTGAAGTTCGCGGATATTGTCATCGTTGACCGCACCATCGGCGATCTCGCGCAGGGCAATCACGGTGGGCTTATCAGAATACTCATCGACCAGCGGGTCGGCGCCGTTGGCGATCATGCGCGCGCGCTGGGCCGCCGTTACCACCAGCTCGAATCGGTTGGGTACAGCGTGGATGCAATCTTCTACGGTTACTCGTGCCATGGTTGGCTCTTCATTCTCAAAGGTAATCGGTTATTGTAATGCCGTCGGCGCTTTCGTCCAATAGGCCTTGCACGTGCCCGCTTTGGCGCGACCGGCGCTGGGGCCAGGCGGTCACGATCGCCACCAGCTCTTCAAGGGCTGTTTCGAAATCATCGTTGACCACCATCCATGAGAAATCGCGGCACGCCTCGATTTCTCCCCGGGCTTCGCCCAAGCGCCGGCGAATGACGTCTTCGGCATCCGAGGCACGGTTGCGCAAGCGCTTCGCCAGCACCGCCATGGAGGGCGGCAAAATGAAGATTGAGCAGGCCTCCGGGTACTGCCTGGCAATCTGTGCCGCCCCCTGAACATCAATTTCCAGCAGTACGCTCCGCCCCTTGGCCCAGAGCGCTTCGACGCGAGATCGGGACGTTCCGTAATAGTTGCCAAAGACTTCTGCATATTCAAGGTAACGGCCCTGTTCAATGCCTGAACGAAACGCCGCTACATCGATGAAATGGTATTGCTCCCCGTCGATCTCGCCCTCACGGGGCGGCCGAGTGGTGTCCGAGACCGACAAGGCCAAATGATCCAGCCGGGCCAGCAGCGCTCGCAACAGGCTGGTCTTGCCGGTACCGCTCGGTGCGGCAATGACGTAGAGCTCTCCAGCGGCGGGTACTTGCTTACTCGACATTCTGGATTTGCTCACGCATCTGCTCGATCAGCACCTTGAGCTCTACGGCTGCCTGTCCGGTTTCAACCACAGCCGCTTTCGAACCCAGCGTATTGGCTTCACGGTTCAATTCCTGCATCAGGAAATCAAGGCGACGGCCAACAGGCTCGTTGAGTCCAAGCACACGGCGGATTTCAGCCACGTGCACGCCCAACCGGTCCAGCTCCTCATCTACATCAAGCTTCTGAAGGCTGAGCACGACTTCCTGCTCGATCCGGCCTGGATCGACGGGATGCTCCAGGGCCGCAAGCCGCTCTCTGAGGCGGCGGTCCAGCGCTGATCGAATCTCCGGCAGATGTTCGCGCACCTCGACCACTTGCTGCTCGATGCCGGCAAGTCGCTCCTCGATCATGGCGGCGATGGCGGAACCTTCCTGTTCGCGACCTTCTACCAGCCCTCTGAGAGCTTCGTCCAGCAAGCTCATTGCCGCCGAACGCTCGTCGACAAAATCAGGGGACTCGGAAACGACCAGGCCCGGCCACTGAAGCAGACGGACCAAATCGGGTTCGGAAAAACCACCTGCATGTTGGGCCAGCTCGTAAAGCAAGGCACCTAGCCGCTTCGCCAAAACCGGATCCAGCCGCAGATTCTCCGATTCCGCAGCGACGTCAGACTGAAAACGAAGGCTGGCTTCCACCTTGCCCCGGTGCAGGGTTTGCTTGAAGGCGTCCCGGATCTGCGGCTCAAGAATCCGGAAGGCCTCCGGCAAACGCAGGCTCAGGTCGAGATATCGATGATTGACCGATCGGAGTTCCCAGGTCAGCAGACCGCGGTCGGTCTGGCGCGAGCACTGCGCATAGGCAGTCATGCTTCGGATCATGATGGACAGCTACCTTCGGGTTTGTCTGCGGGAAATCCAGATCAGCCGTCATGGTAACCTTGCCGCCCCCGAAACTGGAAAGGAATCCACCGTGACCCGACCTTCCGGCCGCGCGCCAGACCAGCTGCGCCCCGTTGTCATTGAGCGCCATTTCACCAAACACGCCGAGGGATCTGTACTGATCAGCTGCGGTGATACCCGGGTTCTCTGCACGGCCAGCGTCGAGGAACGCGTACCGCCCTGGTTACGGGGCAAGGGCCAGGGCTGGGTGACCGCCGAATACGGCATGCTTCCTCGATCAACCGGCACCCGCAACCAGCGCGAGGCAGCCCGGGGCAAGCAGGGCGGGCGGACACTGGAAATCCAGCGCCTGATTGGTCGATCGCTGCGTGCCGTCGTTGATCTGGACGCGGTTGGAGAGCGCTCGATCACGCTGGACTGCGATGTCCTTCAGGCCGACGGCGGTACCCGGACCGCATCAATCACCGGTGCGTATGTCGCGCTGGTCGATGCCATGGACAAACTGATCGACGCTGGCAAGGTCAAGCGCAATCCGATTCACGGTCAGGTCGCCGCCGTCTCGGTCGGCATGCTCGGCAGCGATGCGGTACTGGATCTGGACTACGCCGAAGACTCCACTGCAGACACCGACCTCAACGTCATCATGAACGACGGTGGTGGGCTGATCGAGATTCAGGGCACAGCGGAGGGTCACGCATTCCATCGCGGCGAACTCGATGCCATGCTTGATCTCGCCGACAAAGGCATCAGCGAACTGATTCAGGCTCAGGAGGCTGCGCTCCGTGGCGCTTGAGCAACTGGTCCTGGCCAGCGGCAACAAGGGCAAGCTCAAGGAATTCCGGCACCTGTTCAAGCCGCTGCACGTCAATATCCAGGCGCAGGCCGATTTCAACGTGGCGCCGGTTGCCGAAACCGGGCTGACGTTTGTTGAGAATGCGCTGCTCAAGGCAAGAGCCGCGGCTCAGACCTCGAAACTGCCCGCTCTGGGCGATGACTCGGGACTGGTTGTCGATGCGCTGAAGGGTCAGCCGGGGATCTACTCGGCCCGCTTTGCCGGCGAGAACGCCAGCGATCGGGAGAACAACGATCTGCTGCTTGAAAAGCTCACGGGCATGATCCCGGAACGTCGATCAGCGACCTTTTACTGCTGCCTGGTGCTACTGCGCCATCACCGCGACCCGGCGCCGATCATCGTCAGCGGGACCTGGCACGGCACTATTCTGGAGGCGCCAAGAGGGAAAGGCGGCTTCGGCTACGACCCGCTCTTCTTCGACCCCAAACTGGGCGCCAGCGCAGCCGAGCTGTCGATGGCCGAAAAAGCACAGGTCAGCCACCGGGGCAAAGCGCTCAAGGCCTTGATCGAAGAGCTGAAAGTTTAGGCGCGCGCGCCGAAGGATTCTGTCGGGCGTAATCAGGGCCGGTGGCTGTTTTCTTCCTGAACCCTTAACCCTGGATACTGACCCCATCGATGCTCCAGCTTCCCCCGCTATCGCTGTATATCCACTTCCCCTGGTGCGTCGCCAAGTGTCCGTATTGCGATTTCAACTCCCATGCGATCAACGGGGAGTTACCGGAATCAGGCTATATCGAAGCGCTGCTTGCTGATCTGGAGCTGGAGCTACCGCGGGTCTGGGGTCGCACGGTGCACAGCGTTTTTCTGGGCGGCGGCACGCCGAGTCTGTTTTCGGCCGCAGCCATGGATCGACTGTTGTCGGGTGTGCGTGCCCGACTAACGCTTTCACCGGAGGCCGAAATCACCATGGAGGCCAATCCGGGCACGGTTGAGCACGACCGTTTCGAAGACTACCGATCAGCTGGAATCAATCGCATCAGCTTAGGGATCCAGAGCTTCAACGACCAACACTTGAAGTCGCTGGGACGAATTCACGGGGGCCAGGAAGCAACAGCAGCCATCCAGTCGGTACGCAAAGCAGGTTTTGACAACAACTTCAACCTGGATCTGATGTGGGCCTTGCCAGGCCAGAGCCTCAGCGAAGCCCTGGCTGATGTGGACCAGGCCTTGTCTTTTGAACCGGCTCACGTATCGCACTATCACCTGACCATCGAGCC
>JAZBPR010000190.1:0-2337 GCA_036351735.1 Wenzhouxiangella sp.
CAGCCACGTCACCTTCAACGGAATCCCACCACGCGAGACTAAGCACTACTTGGACCATCTGAAACTGCGTATTGCGTTCGCGGAAGTAAGCAATCTCGCCTTCCGTAGGGACATGAGAAAGCGTTTTTTGACTGGCTGCTTTTATCATTGCAGTTGTAACGGGCTGTATCCCGAATACCGGCATAAGTGATAACCGCACAACTTCAGGGACCATTTCCCACGAAACCGAAAACGGCGCGGACGGGAACAGGACCCGTTCGCCAAAGTCTTTAACCCGTGCGGGACGGTCTTGGATCATAACCTCTCCACTAAAGTATATCGAGCGTACGCCAATAGCTTTTAACGCTTACGGACCAATGGTCCACATTGGCCTTGGAGCGGTCGCTGCTCTCAGAGTCGAAAATGATTGTGCAATCCGCGCTGCCCGGTCGCTTCTACCCCGAAAATTTCAGCGCGAATGTAATAACGGCAGCTTTGTGGAAGCTGCGCCGCGGCGTTCGACCCAATGACGAAGGTCGCCTTCGGGCCGTTCCTCAAGTTTCTTGGCTTTTTTGCTTCTTTCGCGCGTCAAATTTTTCCCAGACATGCATGCGGCCTTTTTGGCGTGCGTCGGCGAGCCAAAGCTTGCGTCTAATGCCGGCGACCTCAAGTCTGCCGTACTGGCCACCTGAAAACTTTGGCCAGTCGATAGCTAGTCCTTGTTTCACGAGTTCCGCAGATAGGTCGCGACCATCGGGCAGAAAGCACTTTGCCACTGTGCGGCCATACTTGTCCTCATCTGTGATTTCGGCGCGTATAGGATGGCCGCGACACAGTCGCACCATGGCCCACTTGGCCTTCTCGCCAAAGGGATGATCGAGCTCAGGCGCATCTATTCCGTAAAGGCGCACTTGGGTCTGTTTGATTTTAATTGTGTCACCGTCGATGACGTAAGCGGGCCCTTCCAGCACCCGCTGCGGGCTGACCTTATGGGCAGATGCTGCATCAAAGTCATCTCCACTCGCCCCCTGACCAAAGGTTTTTCCAAACAGAAGAGTTAGAATTCTTTTTAGCATCTATGAACCACAAAAATTTGAGTTGTTTAACTTCAGCTTTCGACCTCTGAAACAGGAATCTTTTGAATTCTGAAATTCAGGCCATCGAGAATAAGCATTTGAAATAGTCAATGGGAAGTATGGCGATTTTCAGGCTCTAATGTGGTCAAGTACTGAGATTCTTGCTTCCATCTGATGTAGCAGAGAGGGTCAAAGAGGTCGTGCCTGCGAGCCTTCAAGTTCAAAAAACCTGAACGATGGACGAATGTCCTGTCTGGTTTAGCTGCGACGCAGCGCTGGCAAACGAAACGAACGGCAGGTCTGGGCCGTCCGTGAAGACGGCCCAAGCCTTCAGATTTCGATAGCTTCGGCGATCGCAAGCGCATCTTCAAGCTCAACGCCAAGGTATCTGACTGTGCTATCCATCTTGGTATGGCCCAACAACAGCTGCACGGCTCGCAGGTTTCCTGTCTTCTTGTAGATCTGGGTCACCTTGGTGCGCCGCATCGAGTGGGTGCCATAGGCGCTGGCCTCCAGACCGATGGATGTAACCCAGTCACGCACAATTCGCGCGTACTGGCGGGTCGAGATGTGGAGCCGTTCGTGAAAGCGCCCGGGCCAGAGGTATTCGGATCCGACCATCAGCGGCTCCCGCATCCATCTGGCGAGCGATGCACGGGTGCCTTCAGAGATTTCGAAACGTACGGGTTTTTGGGTCTTGCTCTGAAGAACCGACGCGCGTTCTTTGATTTGCCCTGACGACATGACATCGACCACCTTCATCTTCACCAGATCGCAGCCGCGCAACTTGCTGTCGATGGCAAGATTGAAAAGGGCCAGATCGCGATGGTTCTCGGCCAGCTCCAGCCGCACCCTGATCGCCCAGACGTGTTTGGGCTTTAGCGGCCGTTTCTGGCCGACGATCCGGCCTTTGTTCCAAGCCGGGCGCAGCGCGCGGATGGCGGGTAAGTTTGGTGTTTCCATGATGGATCCTCCGATCCACCGCGCCCTCCCACATCGACAACCCGACGTTGACAAGACATCATACCACATGATGCTGCGCTGCATCGGGGGTCGGCTATGAGCCCAAAACGGACCAACTCGATCTCGTGAGCAGCAGAAAATTGTCCGCTCATCTCTTCTGGCGCATTGCATATGCCGCCAAGGCCGCGACAACACAAAGCACCGAGACTGCAGCTACAAGGGCCGACGGGTCGCCACCTCGCGCTTGTGGCAGAACTGGAAAAATCCCCACCGAGGCGTTGAACGACGCGTGGAACAGGTGCGCTGGGATGAGTGACCC
>JAZBPR010000191.1:0-6665 GCA_036351735.1 Wenzhouxiangella sp.
GATGTCAGTCGACGAACTGACCGAAACCGCCCGGATTGCCTTCGAGCATGGTTTCCAACTCAACACCCATGCCATTGGTGATCGGGCTAATCGCGAAGCCTTGTCAATTTACGCCGCAATCAACGACCAAGCTGAACCAGGCACGTTGCGCTGGCGTATCGAGCATGCCCAAACCCTGAATCCGGAAGACGTGCCGCGCTTTGCCGAGTTGGGGGTGATCGCATCCATGCAGGGCATTCATGCCACCTCCGATGGCCCTTGGGTTCCGCAGCGTCTGGGGATGGAGCGGGCACGGCGGGCGGCTTATGTCTGGCGATCGCTGATCGACAACGATGCCGTGATCTGCAATGGCACTGACGTTCCGGTTGAGCCGATCTCCCCGATCGCGTCTCTGCATGCCTCCATCACCCGCAAAATGGCCAACGGTGAACGCTTCTTCCCTGAGCAGTCCATGACCCGGCTGGAAGCCTTGAAGTCCTACACGATCAACTGCGCCTATGCCGCGTTTGAGGAGGATCGTCTCGGGACGCTGGAAGTCGGCAAGCGGGCCGATCTGATCGTGCTGGATCGACACCTGCTGACGGTGTCTGAGGAAGAGTTGGCGGACGCCAGAGTGGATCTGACCGTAGTCGATGGTCAGGTCCGCTATCAGCGCTCACCTTGAGGTGTCGGTGGCGACTGGATGTCAGGCTTAACTGCTACTTCCGGCGCGCTTGAGCAGCCAGTAGGTGGCGCCCAAAGCAAGGATGGCGCCGCCCAGACCCAGTAGATAGAACGGGTCCAGCTTGTCGACCTCCAGCACCATGAATTTGCGTACCACCGCCATGATGGCGATCAGAACCACCACCTCGACGTGGATGAGGCCACCCAGTCGGCCTTCTTCCTCCATGGTTCGAACGATGGAGTTGTTGAATTCCATTGCGATCAACACGGTCAACACCATATCGAAAACAGCCTGAAACAGGCGGTAGTCGAAGGGGTCCTGAGTATGGACAAACAACAGCGAGAACACGTTGTTGACCAGATAGAACATGGCCACGACCACCAGTAGTCCGATGGCCACGGTCAGAATGATGGAGAGCAGTCGCTCGAAGCGCCGATACAGAGACAGTTTGCCCCAGTTGGTTGTAATTTCAGGCAGGCATCGCTCAAACCAGTTCTTGGATTCGGCCATGATCGATCTCCAGGTTAGAAGAAGCGAGCGTACCGCACAATGACCTGGTTGCGCTTCGGACGGTTGCGAACGGCTGTTTCGTGGTAGGCGTGAACAAACAAAACCTGGGGGCCGCGCTGAAAGCGAATCCCGGGTCCGAATCCAATCACCTGCTCGCGAGAATCGGGCAGTTTCACGCCGTCGATCTCATCGTCAGATATCTGTCTAAGGTGGTAGCCGGCCAGTCCGAAGCGAAGGCCGGGCGCTATCTCTCGCGATACGGCCAAATTGGTGTGCACCGCCTCGCCGGCCCGCGTCCAGTCGGCGCCAAGCGCCGGAGATGGATCGTCATTCTTTCCGTTCCACAGATAGTGAAAACGGGCGCTGACTTCCCATTGGTCAGCAAACATCCAGGTCGCTGCGTAGTGCGGGTTGATTCGGTAGCTGTTGGTGCTCATGTTGGCCAGGCGGTTGCGGTCATAGCGACCTACAGGCACAGTGAAGTTGAAGTTGAACCGCTGCCAGAACGGGCGCCCAAGGAGCTTTTTTTCCGGCCATTGCAGAACCAGAGGGCTGAGAAACAAGTCCCCAAAACCGGCTCGCCGGTCACCGATGCCGGGCGCGATATCGATATCGACATGAACCAGCGGGAGAATGAATTCAGCGCCCCAGTTTGCCCCGAGCAGCTTGTGGTCGGACAGCCAGGCCAACTGGGTCGCGATGCCGACTGTCCGCAAAGAATCAGGTGCCGGCTGCGTGTTCCCGTCGTTGTCGCTGAAGCTGTTGGCGTCAGCGCCGATGACGGTCTGTTGAAACATGATTCCTGGCAAAGCCCGTCCGTCCATAAAATTGGTGTTGCCGATATTGATCGGTGGCAGGGTGACTTGGGCGAGTGCTGTGGAGCACAGACCGAGAATCAAGAGGGCGATCAGAGGTTTTGTTATTTGAGCGAGGTTTGAAAAATTCATTCGATTCTCGTTAATTGCCGATATCGGTCAAAATGATAAGCATCTTCATCTGCGCCGCCTTTGATTTGGATCAATGACGAATAGAGAGCCACAACCACCCGGTAGGCGCGCGGTTTTTGCGTTGCTGGTCCTGCCGCTGATCGTTTTCGCGGTCATCGCCGGCTGGATTTTCTGGGCCGAGACCCATCCCGATCTGGAGCGGGAACTCAGGGTCACGGCGCAGGCGCAGCTTGAGGCCTGGCTGCCCGAGGTGGTCTCGCCCGAGCCGGGAAGGATCGGTTTCACTCCCGCTTCAGAGGAACATTCAGGCAACGGCGTCGAAGTCATTCTGATCCATGGGCTGGATGAACCCGGCGGGATCTGGGATGAAATGGCCTCTGCCATGGCCGATGCCGGATTGGTCGCATGGGAGTTCCGCTATCCGAACGATCAAGCCATCGCGCAAAGCGCCGATCTGCTGGCGGCGCAATGGCCAAGATTGGAGTCCGCAGAGGTCTATCTTGTCGGCCACAGCATGGGTGGGCTGGTGATTCGCGACTTCGTCTCGCGTTACCGTCATCCGGTTTCGCAGAGCCCGGCCGTGAGCGGTCCAGCCGTCGGTGGTGTGGTCATGATCGGCACCCCGAATCAGGGTTCGGAGTGGGCGCGATTGCGTGCCTGGCTTGAGATTCGCGAATGGCTGGCCGATTTGCCGGAAGGCCGGGCTTCGCTGTTTTCGGGCCTTCGCGATGGGACGGGTGCTGCCAAGCTGGATCTGAGGCCGGATAGCGGCTTTCTCACCGACCTGAACAGCCGCACCTGGCCAGCTGAGGTGCCGGTGCTGATTCTTGGCGGACTATTGACCGAGCCAACCGAAGACATGATGGACGGGCTGCAACGCATTGCCGATGACCTGGGTATGGATGACGCTCAGCCTCTGGTAGAGAAATGGTGGCGAGATGCGGGGCAGGGCATTGGTGACGGCGCCGTTCCTGTTGAGTCTCTGGCTTTCGAGGGTGGGCCCGCGCCGATCCTGCTGCCTGCCTCGCACCGTGGGCTGGTTCTGACCCTGCCATTTTCGGAGCAGGCGCCGCCCGCAATAGAGCCCACCATCAACCAGATTCTCGATTGGCAGGCTGCCAACTGAGGTGTTTCGGGTTCTTGTTCAGCTTCGCTTCAGCATTGGGGATGTAAAACAGGAGCATCACCGAAGCTGCAAGGAGCCGATGATGAACCGAATAACGATGAATCTGATTACTGGCGGGCTGCTCGCCCTCACGCTGGCTGCGTGCGCCAATGCCCGTGTTCAGGACGAATTCTACGGTTTCAGTCAGGCTGAACTGGACCAGATGCTGGCTCCCGTGGCTCTGTATCCTGACACGGTCTTGTCCCATTTGTTGATCGCGGCAACCTATCCGCTGGAGGTTGTGCAGGCAGCACGCTGGTCGCGCCAGAACGAAGGCTTCCGGGGCGAGGTTGCCGTCGAAGCAGTGGTCGATTATCCCTGGGATCCTTCGGTGATGGCGCTGGTCGCCTTTCCGGAGTTGTTGGACAGGATGGACAACGATCTTGACTGGACGCAGCGCCTGGGGGATGCGTTTCTGTACCAGGAAGAGGAGGTGCTAGACAGTATTCAGCGCCTGCGAGCACAGGCGCATCGGGCTGGACATCTGGACACCAACGAGCACGTGCGTGTTGTGCGCGAGCGCAAGGTGATCTACATCGAGCCCGCCCGCCGAGAGGTGATCTATCTGCCGTACTACCAGCCTACCGTGGTCTATGGCCGCTGGCACTGGGCAGACTATCCGCCGGTGGTTTGGCACTACCCGCGCCGGTACCGTCCGTCTGTCGTCTTGAGCTGGTCTTTCGGCTACCGGGTTGCGCCCACGTTTTTCTTCAGCTCGTTCCACTGGCCACGCCGCCAGGTCGTGGTAGTGAACCACCACCATCACTACTACCGACCCAGCCATTACCCGCGTCCGCGTCATACCGTCCACCATCATTTCCACAGCGGTCGTGAGATTGCACAGTACGAGGGTGCGCAGCGCTGGCGTCACCAAAGCGAACACCGGCGGGGTGTGGCCTATCGGTCCAGCCTGCCGGAACGGCACCGTCAAACCGCCGCCACCTTGCGCACGCGGGAACTGTCTCGCGACGTTCAGACCCGCGCACATTCGGCCCAACCGGCTGAAACCCGCTCGCAGCAGCGGCAGTGGGCCGCTACAAGGCGTTCGGAGCTGACGCAGACACCACCCAGATCTCAAGCACCCAGCCGACGATCGGAATGGAGCGACACGATTGGCTCCCGCCGCACCGATCCCGTGCGAACGTCACCCAGCACCACACGAGGTAATCTTCGTGCGCGAGCCTCGACTGACAGGCCATCGTCGGAACTCCGCGGGTCGCGGGTGACCCGATCCCTGAGTACAGATCAGAGGCGGGCCAGCACCCAATCTTCTGCTGTCACCCGGCCAAGCCGCGATCTTCGAGTGTCTCCGTCGTCATCCATAAAGACGCCACAGCGATCCCGTGTTGAGTCGAGGCCAACCACAACACTCAGGACGCGGGAGGCTGCGCGATCAGCGCCTACTCAGCGATCAGCACCAACCCAGCGATCAGCACCAAACCGCGCGGCCCTCTCTACTCCGCGCCCGGACTCTGCGCGCACGCGCACCGCCGCCGTCCGCTCGACTGAGTCCCGAGCCGCTACGCGAGCCCCCGATCGCGCCAGCGTGTCTTCGCGGGCCAGTTCTCAGCGCGCGGCACCCGAGCAGCGAATCTCCGACCGGGCGGCCGCGCGGCGACGCGATTGAGCCTGGTTCTAGATAATTTCCGCGCAGGCTTCAAGCCTCGGATAACATGGCGGTCGCTGTCCCGGACCGCCATGGAATCAAACAATGAACACTTGGACCTCTGCTCGCGCAGCGCTTTTGCTCACAGCCCTACTCTTGCTGTCTTCTCAAGCTCTGGCCTGGAGTCGTTATGGACACGAAACAGTCGGTTATCTGGCTGAAAAGGACTTGACGCCGACCGCGCGAATGGCGGTCGATGAGTTGCTTGAAGGCCAGACGTTGGCAGACGTGGGTAGCTGGGCCGATCAGGTGCGGCGCGACCGTCCGGAGACATTTCCATTGCACTTCGTCAACGGGCCGATCGATGATGTGGTCCCGTCAGATGCGGACCTGAATCTGCCGCAGGGCACGGTTTACACGGCGGTGCTTGGCTATTCCCAGATTCTTGCCGATGTCGAGCAGCCACGGGAAGATCGCGTGGAGGCGCTTAAATTTCTGGTGCATTTCCTGGCCGACTTGCATCAGCCTCTGCATTCGGGGTTTCTTGAGGATCGTGGCGGCAACGACGAGGCGGTGATCTACCGGGGCGAATTGACTAATCTGCATCGCTATTGGGACAACGACATTTTTGCAGCCCGTCAGTCGGGTTTTGACAGTCGCGAACTTGCTGCCGTGCTTAGGTCTCAATACGGGCAGCACGAACGTCGGGCCTGGGCCATGACCAGCCCCAGAGAGTGGGTGATCGAAGCGCGAGCGCTGATCTTCAATGGTTTGTATCCCAGACGTCGGAGTGGGGTGCTTTCAACTGTGCCGGCGGAGGAGATTCCGCCGGAGGTCGCTGAACCGATCGCGGTCATGGATGAGAGCTATCGGCTGGTCTGGCAGCCGGTGGCTGAACTGCAGTTGGCGAGGGCCGGTGCGCGACTGGCGGCAACACTCAACGCGATACTTGAGTCAGGCCAATCGCCTTTCGAGCCACCGGCAATACTATTTCCACCGATCGCGAATATGAGTGCGAATTGATCCATGTCAAATACTTCTATTTGCGTTTGCTGATAATGGTTCCCGAACTCATCTCGCCGAGAAGGCGAAGGCTGGCGGTTGATGCGGCTAACTCAATACTCCGGATACGGGCTTCGGGCCTTGATGTACGTCGGGCTGAAAGGCGACGAACTTTCCACCATCGCTGAAATTGCAGAAGCGCACGATATCTCCCGAAATCATCTGATGAAGGTGGTACAGCAACTGGCGGCTGAAGGGTTTGTTTATTCGCGTCGGGGGAAAAATGGCGGAATCCGGCTGGCGCGAGCGCCAGAGAGCCTGAGTGTTGGGGAGGTGGTCAGGGCCTTGGAGCCCAATTTTGGTGTCGCTGACTGCATGCGCTCAAATCGCGAATGCCTCCTGATCAACGTCTGTCGTCTTCGGGCCAAACTCGCCGAAGCCAATGCCGCTTTCCTTGGCGTTCTTGATGACGTGACTCTGGCGGATCTTCTCGAGGGTGAAGCCCACCAGATCGTTTTGGGAGATTTGTTGGGCCAGGATGCCGCCACTGCCCGTCGACGGGCCAACGGTGCTGCCGGAGCCGAATGCTGTGATCAACCTGCGCACTGATAAGAACGTTGCGCTAGCTGAGAATTGAAGGGAGACTGGGAGAGTAAGAAGGCGGCCTCCACCAGCCCGACCCCAGCGCCTGCGTCTGCCGCTGCCGCTGCTCCCTTCCGGGCCTGACGGGGTTCACGGCAAAAACAGCGTGGGAAGACCGGCGAAGACCGC
>JAZBPR010000192.1:0-2733 GCA_036351735.1 Wenzhouxiangella sp.
CCATCGTTCGGGCGGCCTGATCGCTGATCCTCCATCAAGCAGTAGACGGTCGGGCATCTGGGATTTCCGCAGGTGCGCGAAAAACAGGACAGGCATAATCTGAAACCCTCCGTCAGCCGTCGCCGCTGGCCCGTACTTCGAAGCCCATTCGGCGATGCCGCTGCTCCCTGAAACCCCGAAATTCATTCTTCCGAGGCTCTGTGTGCCTGAGCCGCCACATGAACCGTGTCAGAACCGCTGGGTTCTCATTCCATGATGAGAAATGCGGATTCGCGGTTAGCTGTGAATTGGCGCACCTGCTCAATTGACTCCTGCAGAAGCGCCTGAATCTCTGACGTACTGCAGTTCCCGAGCCGAATCCAGATAACTTTGGGTGGCGGTCCCGCTAGAAAGGCTAACTGATGGAAGTCTGAGTCTTCTGAAACAATGATGTACCCATGTTCGATAGCGAAATCCCATACATGTTGATCGTCAGCCGACTGCAAACCGACGTCTCGTACATGAATCGTTTCCGGGAAATGGCTTGACAGCTTCGATGTGAGTCGGGGAGACAGGTTTTGATCAAGCAGAAGCTTCACGCTGCCGGTCGGGTTGTCGCCAGTTTGCGTTCCCGATCCGCTGCAAATCTCAGGCAAGCTCGAATATCCTCCCGGGTGAGGTCTGGAAAGTCGCTGAGAATTTCGTCCTCGGTCATGCCAGCGGCCAGATATTCCAGCACATCATGCACTGTGATTCGTAGCCCTCTGATGCATGGCTTTCCGCCGCGTTTGCCGGCCTCGATGGTGATGATTGGGTCTTTGGTCATGCTAGTAATGCTAGATCAATCCAGAGAGCTGTGCAATCAAACAGAAACCAGGATAGGCATGATCTGAAATCCCTCGCCAGCCACGCCTCTCCTTCAGGCTTCGCCCAGCGCTTCGGCCTTCGTCACAGGAAAGAGACCCATTGAAAGATGACAGAATGGGTCTTGCGCCATTGTATCGAAGGGCGTATTCGGCCCATATTCGGAACCGCACTGTGGATGGAGTATGAGGATGTTCTCGCCCGTCAGATTCACAAGCTTGACGTAGACGCTGATGATTGCCAGGCAGTTCTGGCCGCTATGGCGGCATCGGGTCAATGGGTATCGATTTATTTTGGCTGGCGCCCCAATTTGCGAGACGAGGCAGACAATCACCTGGTCGAGCTAGCGATTGCCGGTGGGGCCGAGTGCATCGTCACCCACAACACAAGAGATTTCGAAAGTTCCGAGTTTGCCTGGCCGGGATTACGCATACTTGACCCCGCCAGGCTATTGGAGGTGATTAAATGAGCACATTGACAATCAGACTGCCGGGAGACACGGCCGAGCGTTTGAAGACGCTGGCGAAGTATCGTGGCTTGAGCGTCAACAAGTTGATGGAAGAATTAAGCGTTCAAGCGGTGGCCAGTTTCGATGCCGAAAACCGATTCAAAAGCATGGCCGCTGGTGCTGACATGCAGAGAGCGCTGGCTGTTCCTGACCGGCTTGATCGCACTGATTCGGCTTAAGGGCCGGTCATCACCTGGCTGTCCCTTTCGGTTGCCAGTTGGGATGAAGCTGAGGACACCATGCCCGGACCGTTCCATTTCCACTGGTGTCTGAAAGTTCTGATCGGCTTCGGTCTGATCGGACATTTTGCGGTGCTGTCGTTCCGCCCCGACTCGCTGCCGGCCCTGTTCAGCCTGTCGTATCCGCTGTTCCTAACTCTGGTGCTGGCGGGCGGCGGGATCGCGATCTGGCATCACTGGATTATGAAGCGGGCGCGACGGCTTGCAGCGGGGCAACCCGTGCTGGTTCGCTCGGGCGGCCTTTTCACACGCATCCGCCACCCGATCTATCTGGGAGACGCTGTCTTGTACGCTGCCTTTGCCGTCTATCCCGCCACGGCGGTCAGCCTTGGGCTGCTGGCCGTCGCGCTCTGGGCCCTGCATCGTCAGGCTGGGCGCGAGGATTCTGAAATGGCAGAGACCTTTGGCGAGCAGCACGCGGCCTGGCGGGCGCGAACAGGGCGGTTTTGGTTGCATTAAAGGGATTGAGCCGGAGAGATTTTCGGTGCGGGTCACCGCAAACTGGCGTCTAACGTTTGGCTGGGTCGATGGGCATGCCGTTAGCGTAGATTTGGAGGACTATCATTGATGAGTGAGGCAAGAAAACCGACACACCCAGGAGCTATCTTGCGAGAGGATCTTTTGCCTGAACTGGGTCTTACGGTGACCGATCTGGCTCGTCGGCTGCATATGTCACGGCAAAGCCTGCACCGTATTTTGTCCGAAGAACAGCCGGTTACTCCAGCGACGGCGTTGAAGCTGGCTCGCCTGTTGGGCACCAGTGCGGATGTCTGGCTGAACATGCAGCAGGCCCGAGACTTGTGGGAGCAGCGCCGCAAGCTTTCAGCGGAGCTGGCCAGCATTGAGCCCGTGGCGGGCTGAAATCTTGCTCAAATTGACAATCAGATTGCCAAGAGACACGCCTGAACGCTTGAAGACGCTTGCGAAATGAAAGCTGAAGAATTTGACAGCAAGTTTGATGAGGGGAAAGAGGAATCGCAGCGGGTTGAAGCAAAAGGCTCAAGCGTTGCTTGCCATTTTGGCGACTGATACTTTTCAAAGGCCGCCGCCCTTTCAGAAACTGGCGGGAAATCTTAACGGAGCATATTCAAGACGCATCAACGTCCAGCACCGTCTGGTCTATCAGGTTTTGGAGGAAGAACG
>JAZBPR010000193.1:0-2673 GCA_036351735.1 Wenzhouxiangella sp.
CTGGAGCATGGTGCCGATCTGTTGACGAATGTGGCGCTGACGCGGATCACCACCGGCAACCCTGAGGCTTCCGTTCTGTGGGGCAAAGACGCCTAGTAGCAGCTTGACCAGGGTGGTCTTGCCAGCGCCGTTCGGCCCCAGCAGGGCGGTGAGAGAGCCTGAACGGCAGCTCAGGTCGACGCCATCAAGCGCCGCTTGCCTGCCGTAGCAGTACCCAAGCCCACGGGCTTCGATGACGGTGTCGTTCATGGATCGGTGTCCTGACGATGAGTTCAGCGTCAGTATCTGTATTCGGCTTAGCTCAAAACAGTGTCGTTTGGCGGCAGATCGGTGTGACTTTTGTCATTTCAAGTTGAACTGGCCCACGAGTTTCTTGAGCTTGAGAGCCTGCGCCCATGCATCTTCTGTCCGTCGGTCTCGGAAAAGCGTCAGAGACTGGGCTGGCGCGGCGCTGAGTGTCTTTCGAAATAAGCAATTCGGCGCCTATACTTCGCATAGGCCGAGAATGCAAAGTCAGATGAGCAAAAGTGGCGCTGGAACCAGGATTGCGTGGCTGGGGGGAGCAGTATTAATGGTCCTGACGGCGCTCATGGCAAGGAGTTACTTTCTGCCATTTGACGCTGATGACATGGAGCGGGCAGGTCAGGAGCTGAAGCTTCCGATGAAGGAAGCTGGCGATGAGTCTATTCAGCTTGGACGCCGGCACGTAAGTCCCACAGCCCTGAGTAACAGTAATGAAAATTCGGCTAGTCTCTCCAAACCTTGGCCCGATGACATGGGCCCGTTTGATTACCTGCGTATCCTTGAAGACGAGGGCCTGATTTCTGAGGCTGGGGCGGCTGATTGGCGCCGCTCTTGGTTTGAGGTTTGCATTGCAAATTCTGGAGGCGAAGTGTGGGAGAAGAATCGGCCAAGGCTAATCACCGCCACCAGGCTTGAAGGGCTTTGCAACGACGTGCTACCTGAAGGTTTAGATACGTCTGATGTAGCTGACTTGCTCGCTGTAAGTTCGGAAATGATGCATCTTGCAATTACAGCCGGTACCGATAAGGTTATTGAAGAGCTCAATCAGAAAAGATTCAGTGGTGATCACATTGGCCATCAAAAGCGGGCGAGAGATATCCTTGCCTACTCTCTCGATCTATTTCGAGTTAGGGAAACGATCAGACAGTTGATCCAAGAAAATGCTCTTGGGCTGAATTCAGATGTGGCGAGATTCTTCAGTGAACAACCGGATGCCGAACACGAAATTGTCAAGGATCTCGCAACAGTCTGGCTATGTGATCGAATCGGAGGCTGCCAAGGTTCTGATCATCCACTAGTTATTCAAAGATGCCTTGAAGGAGGCTGGCAGTGCTTTGAAGTTGAAGATATCGATGATGCAATCTTCCAAAGCACCTCGGCATTCAAGTACCTAAATTTCCTAATGGTTCATGACGCCTTAAGAACATTTTCCCAGCAGTAGCAGTGACCACTCGGGGCAACAAGTGGGCAGCCATATTGGCTTGCTTCAAACATCAAGATCACGCGCGACAGGTGGTCTACACTACTCGACAACATCGCAAATCCCAAAAGCCGCATAAACGCCCCGCCGCGCTTCACCGGTTATGGCGCTATGTTGTTCGTGGCGGGACAAGTCACACGCGTAAGAATCAGCGGATGTCGCCACTGGACTCGCATTGGCAGCTTGGAGCGTGGCAAAGAAGGCCTTCTGGAGAGCATTTAGGAACTCGGCAAAGCGACAGAGCTTGGGCTGGCGTGGCCCTGCGTGCCGTTGGAGATCAGCATTTCGGCCGCCTATACTTCCTAAAGGCAGTACTCTTGCCAGCGATTTTTCTTGATAGGTTTCGCCGTTGTCTCGCGACTGCTGACGGTCGCATGCGACTGGTCACGGTTCGGTTCGGAAGATGGAATAACGGAGAAGATCTGGCGAGGTCATAGGAGCGCCCATGAGAATTCTATTTCGCGGAATCTGCCTAATACTTGCATTGGGCATTCTGTATTTCAGCACGCTTCAACTGATCTATGGTGCAGGCGATGTCAGTCCGGTCCTTGATAGTCAATTCCGCTACCTCTCCGGCATTTACTTTGCGGTTGGTATCGGGATGCTGATCGTAGTCTGGCGAGTGGAACGCGCCTGGCTCCTGTTTGCCGTACTCATTCTCGCAGCCTTCCTGGGCGGGATCGGTCGGCTAGTATCACTGTCCGAAATGGGTCTGCCCAACGCCAAACAACACATCGGGATGTACCTTGAGCTTGCCACCCCGCTGCTGCTGGTATGGATGTGGCACCTGCGCCGCAAATCCAGGCAAAACCCTGGCAGAGCCGACACATAGCGGCGCTCACCAAAGAATTTGCGCAACAAATTCGCCGAGCTTGCCTCGCGTACCTCAATAATCCTCAGTCCCGATCAGCGAGGAGAACGCTCGTGTGCCTCTGGATCGGGACGACTTTTTGTTTCAGGCTGGGGTTCCACGAAACTAGAGGTGCACGCGTATTGGCAACTGATGTTGACGGTTTTGGTATTGTTAGGCATCATGTCTAACATGAAAGAGTTCAATATCCGGCATGTCCAGCACAACCTGGCCGCGGTACTTGAAGTGGTCGAGCGGGGTGAGAAGGTTCGCATTACCCGTCGTGGCAAGGTCGTGGCCCAGCTCGGGCCTCCGGAGA
>JAZBPR010000194.1:0-5653 GCA_036351735.1 Wenzhouxiangella sp.
GACTCTGCCATGAGTTCACTGTAATCGGTGACGTCTTCAGACTTCAGTTGGTCTGGTCGGACCTGGCGTGCATAAGCCCAGTACTTTGCAAGATCTGTTGTATTCCGTTGGCCACGCAAGAGTGCAATCGGATCGCTTAAATCAGAATAAAAGGCAGCGTGGTGTTCAATCATCAGCGCAAGCCCCGGATTGCCCAGCAACGCGGCACCATGAGGCCCGAGACCATAGCGACCCCTGGTGCGCCGTTCAATCAACCCCAGTGACTCAGCAGCCTCGATCAAGCGCTGCAGACCGTCTGCAGGGATCGCAAGGGTGTCGGCCAATTCTTCCAGAGAGCGAGGATTTTCTTCAAGCAGGTGAAACAACCTCAGGCGCGTGCACGCATAGAGCACTTGCGAATAAACAAATCCACTGCACAGATCAAATAGAGCACGCATCCTACGCTGCGCGATTCTGCGCACCAAAGGCATGCGTAACGACGTGCGCTGAAAGCCGGGGTTCTTCAGAAGGCGATTGCGCCAGTTCAGCAGCGCATCCGACCAGCGCATCCAGAAATTCAATGTAAGTCCGGGATCTTTAGAAGGATCAAGCAGCGTGATCTGCCAGACGGTGAGGCAAAAACTTACCGGACTCCTCAAGCACTCGCCTCCTGAGCATTGCCCGACCGGGACAATCAGGAATCTTTTCAACGATCCCTTTCATCACCTGTTCGAAGTGCTCTCTCGCTCCCGCCAGCCCCATCTCCCGAACCGAACTTGGATGGTCGCGCAAGACATCCTGCCCAATGGGTTTGCCCATCGACTCTGCGCTACCGGCAACATCCAGAATGTCATCCACCACTTGGTAAGCGCTGCCGATCTGCTGGCCTAAAGCGATCCAAGGATCGGACGCTACGCCAGCGGCAGCGGCTCCGGCTGCCGTTGCCGCCGCAAACAATGACCCGGTTTTCAACTGCTGATAATCGGATAGATTGATATCAGACTCGCATTCCCAGGCTTGGCCTGCAATGATCCCCTGCTGCATCCCTACCGAACGTGTCACGATCTGAAGAATCTTCGGCACTCGGTCCGGGGCTTGATCCGACATCCGGGCCAGAACTTCGAAAGCCAGCACAATCAGCGCATCACCAGCAAGAACGGCTAGAGGCTCGCCAAAAGCCTGATGGACAGAGGGCTTGCCCCGTCGAAGAGGTGAATCGTCGAAACAGGCAAGATCGTCATGCACCAGCGATGCGCAGTGCAGCAACTCTATCGCGGCTGCAGCCGCATCCGTGACCTCGGGTCGGTCTTCACCGCAGGCCTCAGCGACCGCCAGACAAATTTTTGGTCTAACCCGTGCCCCCCCGGGAAAGACAGCCTGCTCTACTGCGCGCTCCAAACCCGGGGGACATGAGGGACCTCTACTTGCATCAATGTTAGCCCGCAAGCATTGCTCGATTCGTTCCGAAAAACTCATGCCCTGATCTCCTTCATCACCCTGCCTGCCCGGGAATCTCTCACTGAAAGCTCCGGGGGGCGGGTGTTCGACACCCTTGAGGTAGACTACGCCTGAGCATGAGTAGGCGTCAACCGATCGCCGCATCCAACTTTGGAAGTTGATTGAAAAAACGGCACGCAATCATCATTGGCGCCGGCATCGGGGGGCTGGTCGCTGGCGTAGAGTTGGCAAGGCGTGGCTTCCGGGTCACAGTCTTCGAGCAAGGTGAGCAGCCTGGCGGCAAACTCCGGACCATTGACGTTGGCGGCAGGGCTATCGACTCAGGCCCAACCGTTTTCACTCTGCCGTGGGTCTTCGAAGAAATCTTCACGAGCGCTGGCAGTCGGATCGACGAACACCTTCAGATCAGACCGGCAGAACTTCTAGCGCGTCACGCCTGGCGTGATGGCAGCCGTCTGGATCTTTTTTCCGACATCGAGCAGTCAGCCGCCGCCATCGCTGATTTCGCCGGCGCGTCAGAGGCCAGCCGATACCGGAAATTTTGCGCCCGAGCACAAAGGGTTTACCGAACACTGGAGCAACCATTCATGCTCGCCCAGCGCCCGAGCATCGGAACCCTGATCAGGGCATCAGGACTGAGCGGTCTGCTGGACCTCTGGCACATACAGCCTTTTCAATCTCTTTGGAAGGCGCTTGGAAAATCGTTCCAGGATCAGCGACTTCGGGGATTGTTCGCACGCTACGCAACTTACTGCGGGAGCAGCCCGCTACAGGCACCGGCCACCCTGATGCTGATCGCACATGTCGAGCAGTCCGGAGTCTGGCAGATCGAAGGCGGAATGAGACGGCTTGCTGACGCACTGCTCGCCCTTCTTCATCAGCACGGCGGCAAGATTTACTACCAATCAATCGTCAGCAAGCTTGACGTTTCTGAAGCGCGTGTTGGCGGTATCAGGCTCTCATCCGGTGAACGGGTCTGCGCAGACGTCGTGATTTCAAACAGCGATATCACCAGCACTCAAAGCGGTCGCCTGGGCCAGCAAGCCAGTGCTGCGGTGCCAGCCGGGTCGAACGCTCAACGTTCGCTGTCAGCCGTTACCTGGTCACTGCTTGCTGAATGTTCGAATTTCGAACTCGCCCATCACAATGTCTTTTTTCCTGACGACTATCCACAGGAATTCGTCGATATTTTTGAACACCATCGATTACCGTCCAATCCGGCGGTTTATGTGTGCGCCCAAGATCGGGGGATCCCTTCCGACACCAGGGGGCCTGAACGCCTGTTCCTGATCACGAATGCACCAGC
Source organism: Wenzhouxiangella sp. (assembly GCA_036351735.1). Lineage (GTDB taxonomy): Bacteria > Pseudomonadota > Gammaproteobacteria > Xanthomonadales > Wenzhouxiangellaceae > Wenzhouxiangella. The sequence continues at coordinate 2,744 of JAZBPR010000194.1, forward strand.
GACCGGCGACCAAGGGAGATTTTTGCCGTCTGTCACTCAGTCGTTGGAAGCAGCCACCTTCAAGCTGCTCGCGGATTGCGGCCTGACCTTGAATAGCCGACCGGAGCACGCGGTCATGACCACACCGGCTGACTTCGAAGTGCGTTTCCCGGGCACCGGCGGCGCCTTGTACGGGACGCCTGCCCACGGCTGGAAGTCCTCCTTCAGCAGGCCTGGATCGCGCTCGAATCTGCCCGGCCTGTATTTCGCCGGCGGCAGCGTCCACCCCGGGCCCGGGCTGCCTATGGTCGCGATATCCGGTCGTCTCGCGGCAGAAGCCGCAATGAGCGACCTGGGCATGTCGGCCGAATGATGATTCCATCCTTCGATCAAGCTGTGCAGCGAGACGGCTATGCGTGGTGGTATCTGGATGCCATCAGCGACGATGGCGATCTTGGCCTCACCGTAATCGCCTTCATTGGCAGCGTATTCTCGCCCTACTATGCCTGGCAGCGGGCCAGGAGCAAGGGCAATCCTTTTAACCACTGCGCGATCAACGTCGCACTGTATGGCAGACGCGGTCGCTGGAGCATGACCGAGCGCGGTGAGTCCGCTCTTTGCCGTAATGCCACCAGCCTCAGGATCGGCCCCAGCGGGCTGCGCTGGACAGGCAGCAGCCTGCTGATAGATATCGAAGAATGGGCGTTCCCGCTTCCCCGACGGATCCGCGGCCAGATTCGAATCCATCCTTTGATCGGTAACTCCATAACGATCGCCCTGGATCAGGAAAAACGCCACAACTGGACGCCGATTTGGCCTGAAGCCAGGGTCGAAGTCGATCTGCTCACGCCGTCGCTGAACTGGTCCGGGGAGGGCTACTTTGATCACAACACCGGCATCGAGCCGCTGGAGAAGGCCTTCAATAGCTGGCACTGGTCGCGCGCGGTGACTTCCAGCGGTCCAGTCGTTCTTTATGACACAAGCGACTGCGGTGGCCGACGTGCAATCCACGCCCTCCATTTTTCCCGCGATGGCTCACGATCAGAACTAGAGCCATCGCCGGAAGTCTCTCTTCCGTCCAGCGGCTGGCGTATCGCGCGCAGCACGCGGTCTGACTCTGGCCGCGCGAGGCTGAAGGCCACTTGGGAAGACACCCCCTTTTATGCTCGTTCATTGATTCATACGCGACTGCTAGGAGAAGAAGTTACGGCGGTCCACGAGAGTCTGTCGCTTCCGCGCTTCTGCGCACCTTTGGTCCAACTGATGCTGCCCTTCAGAATGCCGCGGAGATCAAACTGGTCAGGCAGCAACGACGGCGAAGCTGACAAAGCCAACGACGGATAAACTCCTTGAGCAGGTCCGAAGTCGGTAAACTGGAACACCTGAAATCATCCAGGGAATAAGTTCATCGCGGACTCATCTTCGCTCTGGAGTTCGCAGACATAGAGAGACGCCAGTGAACACCAATAAACGTGTGGCAGTGATTGGCTCAGGCTTCGGTGGCCTGAGCTTGGCTATCAGACTGCAAAGTGCTGGCATCGACACGACCCTTCTGGAGAAGCGCGACAAGCCCGGCGGCCGCGCCTATGTCTACGAGGATCAGGGTTTTGTCTTTGATGGCGGGCCCACAGTGATCACGGATCCGGGCGCGCTTGACGCGCTATTCAGACTCAGTGGCCGAAAGCTATCAGACTATGTCGAGCTGATGCCGGTCGACCCGATGTACCGATTGTGTTGGGAAGATGGTGATGTTTTCGATTACACCAACGATGTTGAGCGGCTTGAAGAACAGATTCGGCGGCGCAACCCGGATGATGTTGATGGATACCGCCGCTTTCTAGAATACTCACGCGCGGTTTTCGAAAAGGGCTATCTGGATTTAGGCCATGTGCCTTTTTTGAATTTCGGCTCCATGATCAAGGTCTCGCCTGCGCTGATCAAGCTCAAGGCCTGGCGCAGCGTGTATTCACAAGTTGCTAGATTCATCAAAGATGAACATCTGCGTCAGGCGTTCTCATTTCATCCTCTGCTGGTCGGTGGCGATCCGTTCAAGACATCGGCGATCTATACCCTGATTCATGCGCTGGAGCGCGAATGGGGCGTCTGGTTTGCGCGCGGCGGCACTGGTGCGCTGGTCAACGGCATGGTTCGTCTGTTTGAAGAGCTTGGCGGGCAGATCAAGCTTGATAGCGAGGTCGCGCAGATAACGACTCAGAGCAATCGTGTCACCGGACTGGAGACTGCAGATGGTTACAGCGGAAAGTTTGATGCCATTGCCAGCAATGCCGATGTACTTCACACCTACGACAAGCTCCTAGGGCGTACCGACCGCGGCGCCAAGGCATCCCGTAAGCTGGCCAGACAGTCGTGGAGTATGTCGCTGTTCGTCATTTACTTCGGGCTCAAGCGGGTCCATACCCATCTGAAGCATCACATGGTGATTTTCGGGCCGCGCTATCGGGAGCTGATTCGCGACATTTTCAATTCTCCCGATCTGTCGGACGACTTTTCGCTTTACCTCCATGCACCAACGCTGACCGACCCCTCGCTGGCGCCGCCCGGCTGCAGCAGCTACTATGTTCTTTCGCCGGTGCCGCATCTGGGCACCGCACAGATCGACTGGAACGAGATGGGCCCGAAATACACTGATCGCATTCTTGACTATCTGGAACGTCACCATATTCCTGATCTGAAGCAGGACCTCGTGACCTGCCGGACCCTCCATCCTTTCGGTTTCCGTGACGAGCTGAATTCTCACCTGGGATCGGCCTTCTCTGTTGAGCCTGTTCTGACCCAGTCGGCCTGGTTCAGACCCCATAACCGTGACGCAAAGATCGACAATCTTTACCTGGTAGGTGCAGGCACCCACCCAGGTGCTGGCATTCCGGGGGTGGTTGGCTCCGCGCGTGCGACAGCCAATCTGATGCTCGA
>JAZBPR010000195.1:0-4855 GCA_036351735.1 Wenzhouxiangella sp.
AAAACCCGGGTGGAAAAAAAAGAAATTCGCGAAATCGATCAGCACCGTTCTGTCGTGATGCTCGAAGACATTTCCGGCGGAAATGTCTCCGTGGCAGAAGACGTTTTCGACAGATCCCTGTTTCCGGTGATATCGGGTGGACGAGTGCGATGTGAGCGACATCAAGAACCGGTTCAGCGTGGCAGACACCAGCCGAACCGGGACCATCAATGTGAGCGACAAGGGTCAGGTCGAAATCAACTTCGTGAAGCAGCTTCAAGGCCAGTTGGCGGGCGTTATCAAGGAGCCGACTTGGACACTCCCACGCCTCGCCAACTGGATTGACGCTGGCATCGTTCATCCCGACATCACCAAGCCAAGCGCGATAGTATTCATATCCAAGGCCATTGAGGCACTGATGGCCTCGGGGCTTGAGCTGGATGTGCTGGCCCGCAACAAGTATGACCTGCGAAAGGCGATAGGTCAGTTCATTAAGGATTTGCGGGGCGAACGCGAAACCAGCCAATACAGCGCCTTGTTTGCCGCCAATGCCAACGACTTTTCGACCCGTGCGGACCTGTCCATCATATTCGATGAACAGACCTACGCGCCAAACCAGCCTTATTCGGGAGCCACCAAGTTCAACAAGCATTATACCCATCTTGTTGGAGACTTGGCAGCGACTGGTGAAGAGTTCGACTGTGCCGTTCATCTCGACCGGCACGAAAAGGTTCGCTATTGGATTCGAAATGTCGAAGGAAAGAAGTCGTCCTTCTGGCTTCAACTGCCCCACGCCAAGTTCTACCCCGACTTTGTGGCGATGCTGACCGATGGGCGCATTCTCGTTGTCGAATACAAGGGGCAGCATCTTTACGAAGGGGAGGCGGTCAAACGGCAGATTGGAGCCGTTTGGGCTGATGCCAGCAATGGCCAGTGCCTTTTCTGTATGCCGACCAATCGAGACTTTGCCTTTATTGACCGCACGATTGGCTGATTTCGTGACTTGAAGACAAAATCCTGAAACACTTGAGAACAGAGTGGCGATAGCCTCTCGAAGCTTGCAGGGGCGCTGGGTGCGAACAAGAAGTGAAAAGGTCATCTGACGCTTCTAGCCACGGCGTGACCAATGAAGCTGTGTTGGCAATAGACTTTTCGGATTTTGCCATCTTCCGTCTTTGCGCTGCGTTAAGTGGAAACTTCGGCATCGGGTTATTCAGCGCATACTCAACACGTAGCTTTGCGACATCGAAATATCCTTTATCCAGCTCTATGCCGATGAAGTTTTGGTCATTCCAAAGCGCCGCCATTCCGGTTGCGCCGCTGCCCATAAATGGGTCAAGGACTGTGTCGCCCGGCTGCGCAACCAATCGACAGAGATGATACATCAACGCGATTGGCTTAACGCAAGGATGGTGATTGCCGCGTTTCGTTGTTTTCTGGAGCGACCGAGCGCTTTCTTTTTGCGGATTAACTTGCCTTGGAGGTAGATGCTCCACGCCAAGATTTCGCTCCGTCGGTGTAGGTTTGTTATACTGGAGGATGGAGCTGGTCATCTTAATGCCTGGGATTGTGTGTTTGACCCGAAGTCCCGAGTTCCCATGCTTGACGCGATGGAGCTTGTAGGTTTTTTCCAGAAGCGGTTTCATAAAGATGCCAAGGGGTTCGTGGGATGGCTTCACGCGTGCGTGACACTCATCATCGATCTTTTGGCAGGCGGGTGTTCCATTCGGGTACGTCCACGCCATTCCCGAAATATAAATGAAGCCGATATCTTCCAGCTCTGTCGCAGTTTTGTGGAACTGCCTATGGTCGCCAAAGACCACAATATATCCACTGGACTTTATTACCCGAAAGCACTCCCTCCATATAGCTTAAAGGGACTTGGCGGCATCCCACTTGTGCCCCCCTATTTCGATAGTGTACGGTGGATCGCAGATGATAACGCTCACCGTGCCCGTGAGGATGCTCTTGAGAGTCGCGGGAGAATCCCCACATTTCAATACTGCTTGTGCCATTTTACCTCCTGTAATCGCTTTGGCGATAAAGAGATGAGCCACAGTCTTGGAGTCGGAAATGAAATCAGAAAAAAATCGAAGCGCAGCGCTATATTTTTTGTTTGTTGGTTGTTTTTAAATGGAAAAAACCCGCGACCAAATCGCGGGCTATTGATGGTGGCCTTTGGTTTGTGTCAATCGACTAAAGCGTGAAGTCCGTATTTGATGGCGGCCTTTGAGTAGGGCGCGCCGTCTGGGGTCGATTGCCCTCGCAGTTCTTCACTGAGGATTTCAGTCGCTATTGTTAAGCCATGATTCTCAATCAAGCTCATGATGTAGTGGTAGAAGTGTTCGTCGGCGCTTAGCCAGACAGAGACATTCCATACTTGCCAGTTTGGATAACCGTTGTATGGACGATAGTCCCAGTTTGATGTTTTGGTTGTCATTGCCTGTCCTTCCATTTTGAGGGTGGACAGGGGACTTGGGTTTGCTAGCGAAATCGAAAAGAAAAATGTCGAAAAGGCTCAGCGGATGAGAATGACCTATCAGTTTCCGCCAGCTACAACTCGCAGGCCGCCCTTGTAGGTGTCGGCCCAGCCAAGTGGTGGACGAATGCCTGTATATTTGATGTCGATTCGGTCTACATATTCCTTGAGGCTTGGCATGGTCTCACCTGCCCGAAAATAGTTCTTGTGGGTGACATCGGTCTGTTCGTGGCCCATCAATCCTTTTCGAACATGATCTGGCACGCGTGCCCGTGTGAGGCGGGTCAAGAAGTCAGTTCGAAGCGCATGAAAATCTAGACCCGGCTCCTTGATACCGCGACTGACAAGGTAGTAGCCGAAGTTTTTGCTGAGCGTCCCGCTCAGCGTACCCTTGCTCTTGGAGCGGTTGATATTGGGGAAGAGTCGGTTCATTTTCTGCGAGCGTCTGTAGGCGACGAGTTTCAATAGGCCAAGATCAACAAGCGCTCGGTGAAGGGGGACGCGTCGCAACGCGTTGTCGGATTTGAGGGATTGCGTGCCCAAGCTGTTCTGGACCGCAAGGTAGTGAACGTCTTCGTCGGTGCCGAAATCGTTCAGGCGCAGCTGTAGGATTTCTTCCATGCGCAACTCGGCGAATGTGGCAATGAGCGGTGCCCAGAACAGGGGATCACCAACATCGGACAACGGTGTGGTGAACTTCTCTGAGGCGAAGAGGGTATTGATGTGATCGCCCCAACCAACCCGTTCCACCCTCCGTTCTGACATCTGCCGACGTTTCACTTCGGCGGTTGTCAGCATCCGCCCCTTGAACGGGTTCGACCGAACCGCGCCGATCTCCAAGGCACGGCGGAACATTGAGCTGAGGGCAGTTTGGTGGCGCTTCATGGTGTTGGCGGAAATGCGTTTGATCATGACCTTGGCCAGCTCGTCATCAATCTCCGTTTCTGGCAGGCCTTCGTTCCGCAGCGCCTCGCTCCTCGCGGCAATGGCGCGCTCTTCCTCAATCTCGATTTCTTCGATCACTTCCCGAGCCGTTCGTTTGTCCTTCGAAGACTTTCCGAAGTTTGAGGGTAAGCGCTGGAGCAAATCATTGAACTCCAAGATATCGTCTTTGGTGTATTGGCCGATAGGCAAATCCCCGACGATTTCCGTGAAGATACGGACCGACGATTGCCAGTTTCGCAAGGAGCTCTTTTCAAAACGCCGTCCGCCATTGGCATCGGCAGTTTCGTCTTCTCTCTTGAAGTCAAAGCCTTGACACCGAAGGCTCAGGTATTCCTCTGCGAAGTCAGAGAAAAGCCGCTTCGCCTGATCAGTATCCACGTCCTTGCCCGCAGTATTGCGTTCAGCCTTCACCGTGGCTTCTTGGGCCAGCCCAATCGCCCGCGCTGCTTTCAACGCATCCTTGAGAGCGACTTCGAACTCGGGCGTGGCCTTGCGCGGGTCCTGTCCAAGGCGCTCGCAGGCATCGAGGTATTCCGAGAGAGTTACGCGAAACGCCATCGTGTGAACGCTGAACTCATTGATGATGTGTTCCGCGTAGTAGTCGTCCTGGGTCCGTGCGGACGGGCCAATGTTGGAGAGAAGCGTCGTCTGTTCATATTCTTCGACTTCGGCTTCTATGGCGATGAGTTCATCCTCGCTCATTTCATCTGGTTCGGGCGTGGCCATCGCGGCAGCACTCGTTGTGCTTGCCTCTTCGGAAGGAGCCGAGACGGAGATCTGCGTAGGCGGTTCTGTTTTGATACCGAGCGCGTCGCGGATTTCAGCCTCGACGATGCGATAGGCCCGTTCCTTCACGCGGGGATCTTGATTGGCGGCTATGCCAGTTCGCAACGCTCCAATGTAGCTGCGGAAGCCGTTTGTCATCGCCATCGCGATGGCGTCCAGCATATCGCTTTCGAGATCCGTCTCGCTCATCTGCGCCTCAACCATTGACCATGCGCGCTCAAAGTCTGCGGAGACCAGTGCGCCGATCAGTCGTGCCTCGCGGAGAGACGAGGTTTGGAGACTTACCGCGAGGTGCCCCGTAGCTTGTGCTTTTGTTCCAGGACCGACACAAACCTCTGATATTCGGTTATTTTGTGGCGGCTTGATGGATAGAACGGGGAAGCGGCGGCGAAACCACCAGATGTTGCCGCGCTTGGAGAGATAGGCGACACGTCCCATACTCTGCTCCGACTCTTTGTGCGCAGCAAAGTGCTACGCCTTAGGGCACAGAGGGAGTTATGGGCGGGTATGACGAAGGACTATCGCCCTAAGTCATTGATTTTGTTTGATATGGCTCCGGCGGTAGGGATCGAACCTACGACCAATTGATTAACAGTCAACTGCTCTACCGCTGAGCTACGCCGGAACTGCGCGGCTCATAGCAACTGGATATTTTGCTGTCCAGTG
>JAZBPR010000196.1:0-15376 GCA_036351735.1 Wenzhouxiangella sp.
CTCGCCTTTGTCGATCTGGATGGGTTTAAGCAGGTCAACGATAGCCACGGGCATGCGGTGGGGGATGAACTGCTGATCAGATTGGCCAAGCGGATGAAAAACTGCCTGCGTGAAACGGACACCGTCGCCCGCCTCGGCGGTGACGAGTTCGCTGTCTTGATGACTGACATGGCCGCGACCAACGATTACCTGAAGATGTTGGACCGGCTTCTTCGCGCATTGGCGCAGCCCGACACCATTCAAGGGCATCGCGTCGAAGTCTCTGCCAGCATTGGAGTGGCGCTGTATCCGCAGGCCAAAGACATCGACGCCGACCAGTTGCTGAGGCAGGCCGACCACGTGATGTACGAGGCCAAACTGGCTGGAAAGAACAGGTATCACGTTTTTGATCTAGACCGTGAAACCGAGCTTCGGGGTCACCACGAGCACGCCGAGCGTGTGCAGGTTGCGCTGGAGCAGGATGAGTTCGTGCTCTACTTCCAGCCCAAGGTCAACATGGCCACCGGCAAGGTTGTGGGTGCTGAAGCACTGATCCGATGGCAGCATCCAGAACGTGGCCTGCTGATGCCGGCCGCCTTTCTGCCGTCGATCAGCCGACACAGGCTTGAAATCGATCTGGGGCGATGGGTGCTGCGTCGCGCTCTGGCCCAAATGCTGGTCTGGCGTCGAGCCGGTCTTTGCTTGCCGGTCAGTGTCAACATCGCGGGAGATCACCTCCAGCATCCGGAGTTCGTCCCCGAACTCGAAAGCCTGCTGACCCAGTACAAGGAAGTCGACCCCAGTCAGCTCCAGTTGGAGATTGTCGAGAGCACGGCGCTGGACGATGTCGGCAAGGTCACAGAAGTCATCCAGCGCTGCGCAGCGCTGGGCGTCACCGTCGCCCTGGATGATTTTGGAACCGGCTATTCATCGCTGACTTATCTCAAGCGGCTACCGGCACATGCGCTGAAAATGGATCGCAGTTTCGTTGAGGATATGTTGCGCGATCCTGATGACCTGGCGATTTTGGATGGTGTGATGAAGCTGGCTGAAGCGTTTGGCTTGAACTGCGTGGCTGAAGGAGTTTCCAGCATTCAGCATGGCCGGATTCTGCTGCAATTGGGTTGTGAGGTGGCGCAGGGGTACGCCATCGCGCGTCCCATGCCGCCGGCGGGCATGGCGGAGTGGGTTGCGGGATGGAAGGCGCCGGAGGACTGGTCCAACATCCGGCGCCTGGACACGGCGGGTCTGGAACTCTTGTACGCCGAGGTAGAGCAGCGTTCCTGGGTTTCTCATCTGGTCGCTTACCTGCAGGGCGTGGTTGCCAGCCCGCCTGCACCACTCAAAGAGTCCCGTATTGCCAGGTTGCTTGATAACAAAGGTCCCGTGCGCTTCGATTCGACTCGGTCGGAGAATCTGAGGGCCACGCAGAGGGCCATGCAGGATGTCGCGCTTGAAATGATCAGGCTGCGTGCAGAGGAAGACCTCCACGTGGCGCTTGCCCGTCTGCCTGAAGTGGAAGCCAGGCGAGATGAAGTGATTGCTCAATTGCGAACCCTGTCCATCACTTCAACCCTTCAATAAGCTCCCTATCCTTTTTCGAATGCCGGTTCGGCTGCCCAGAAAACAGCGCTTCGACGCCGTAGGCTGGCTACAATAGAGGGCTATCTTTCTGAGCATCATTCAGTCATTACACATGCAGTCAGGAGCGGACATGACAGATCGATTTGAACAGCTGGTTGACATCGCCCAAGCGCTGGTCGCACCGGGCAAGGGAATTCTTGCCATTGACGAATCCAGTGGCACGATCAAGAAACGTTTCGATGGCGTCGGGGTTGAAAGCTCCGAAGCGAATCGTCTGGATTACCGCTCCATGATGCTCAGTGCGCCGGGTTTGGGTGAGCATATTTCCGGTGCGATTCTGTTTGATGAAACCATTCGCCAAACGTTGCCCGACGGGACCTCGATGGTGAGTCTGATGGAGAAGGCTGGCATTCTGCCTGGCATCAAGGTCGACAAGGGTGCCAAGCCGCTGGCAGGTTTTGAAGGCGAGAAAGTAACCGAAGGACTGGACGGCCTGCGCGAGCGTCTGGCCGAGTACGCTGAGTTAGGCGCCAAGTTTGCCAAGTGGCGTGCCGTCATCACCATCGGTGACGACATTCCCTCACGCGCCTGTATTGACGCCAATGCGCACGCCCTGGCCCGCTATGCGGCCTTGTGTCAGGAGGCTGGCATCGTGCCTATCGTGGAGCCCGAGGTCCTGATGGATGGTGACCATGATCTGGACACCTGCTTCGATGTGACCGAGGCCACGCTGAAGGCGCTGTTTGCTGAGCTCTACGAGCAGAACGTCATGCTTGAGGGCACTGTGCTCAAGGCCTCCATGGTGATTTCGGGAAGCGAGGCGCAGGACCGTGCAGGTATTGAAGAGGTGGCCGAGGCAACGGTGGACTGTCTGCTCAACGCGGTCCCCGCCGCAACGGCCGGTGTGGTCTTCCTGTCCGGTGGTCAGGGTGATGTGGAAGCGACCGCGCATCTGGATGCAATGAACAAGATGGGCGACATGCCCTGGCCGCTGAGCTTTTCCTATGGCCGCGCACTGCAGGCCGAGTGCCTCAAATCCTGGGCTGCTGACCCCAAGGGCAATCGAGAGCAGGCGCAGAAGATTCTCCTCCACCGGGCCCGAATGAACGGCCTGGCGGCCCTGGGTGAGTGGAGCGACGAAGAAGAAAGCTGATGCCCGACAGAGAAAAGTTCAGGGAACAGGCGCTGGACTACCATCGCCATCCCGTCCCCGGCAAGATTTCAGTCACGCCAACCAAGGCGCTGACCACGGCGCGGGATCTGGCTTTGGCCTATTCGCCGGGCGTTGCCGCGGCGTCTGAAGCCATTCACGCCGATCCGGACGCCGTGCGGGAATTTACTGCCCGGGGGAATCTGGTCGCGGTGATTTCCAACGGCAGTGCTGTTCTGGGTCTGGGCAATATCGGACCGCTGGCAGCGAAGCCCGTGATGGAAGGCAAGGGCGTGCTGTTCAAGAAGTTCGCCGGTATCGACGTCTTTGATATCGAGATCAGCGAGCCGGATCCGGACAAGCTGATCGACATCATCGCCAGCCTTGAGCCGACCTTCGGCGGCGTCAACCTGGAAGACATCAAGGCGCCGGAGTGTTTCTACGTGGAAGAGGAACTCAAGCGCCGGATGAACATCCCGGTCTTCCACGACGATCAGCACGGCACCGCGATCATCACGGCCGCAGCAATGATCAACGGGCTCGAGCTGGCCGGCAAAGACATCGGCGATATCCGGCTTGTGGCCTCGGGCGCGGGTGCGGCCGGCATGGCTTGTTTAGACCTGCTGGTCACCATGGGCTTGAAGCGCGAGAACATCATCGTCTGCGACCGCGAGGGCGTGGTCTACAAGGGCCGCGATGCGGACATGGATTCGCGCAAGTCGCATTATGCGGTCGAGACCGATGCGCGGACTCTGGGCGAGGCGATTGATGGGGCCGACGTTTTTCTCGGGGTATCAGCGCCGGGCGTACTGACCGCTGAGATGGTCAAGCGCATGGCTGAGCGTCCGATCATCCTGGCGCTGGCCAATCCGGTGCCCGAGATCATGCCCGACGTGGCTCGTGAGGCCAGACCGGATGCCCTGATCGCCACTGGACGATCGGATTTCCCCAATCAGGTCAATAACGTTCTGTGCTTTCCCTACATCTTCAGGGGGGCGCTGGATGTGGGCGCTAATTCGATCAACGATGAAATGAAGATGGCGTGCGTGCACGCGATTGCAGAACTCGCGCGCATGGAGTCCTCGGATGTCTCTGCGGCAGCCTACGGTGGCGAACTGCCTCGGTTTGGTCCTGACTACCTGATCCCGCAGCCTTTCGACCCCCGATTGCTGGTTCATCTGGCGCCCGCGGTGGCCAAGGCGGCCATCGATTCAGGCGCGGCAACCCGCCCGATCGATCTCGATGATTACCGCGAACGCTTGAGCCAGTACGTGTTCCGCACCGGGCTCTTGATGAAGCCGGTATTCGATGCTGCCCGCCGCGAGCCAAAGCGGGTGGTGTTCGCCGAAGGTGAGGAGGAAACGGTCCTGCGCGCGGTGCAGTCGATCATTGACGAAGGCCTGGCCAAGCCGATTCTGATCGGTCGACCGTCGGTCGTGGATATGCGCATTGAGCGGGCAGGTCTGCGCATCAGACCGGACAAGGATTTTGAGCTGGTGAATCCTGAGTCTGACCCGCGCTTCAAACGCTATTGGCAAACCTTCTACGACATCACCAAGCGCCGCGGAGTGACGCCGGACTCAGCCAAAGCCATTGTGCGTACGCGCACCACGGTGATCGCGGCACTGATGGTTCAACTGGGTGAGGCTGACGCGCTGATTTGCGGGGTTGTGGGCCGTTATCAGAAAAAACTGCGCTACGTGACCGAAGTGCTCGGCATGGCGCCGGGATACAAGACCCTCGGTGCGCTGTCTGTCGTCACCAATGAAACCGGAGCCTGGTTCGTCTGCGACACCCACGTCAATCCGGATCCCAACATCGAGCAGCTGACCGAGTTGACCTTGATGGCCGCGGAAAAGGTGCGGATGTTCGGAGTCACGCCGAAAGTAGCATTGGTCTCGCATTCGACCTTCGGCTCACATGCGGATCCACAGGCTGCCAAGATGCGTCGGGTTCGCGATCGGCTGTGGGAGCTTGCACCGGACCTTGAGGTTGAAGGCGAAATGCCCGCTGATGTCGCGATGATCCCGGAAATCCGCCAGCGGATTTTTCCGGAGTCCCGGCTCAAGGGTCAGCCGAACCTCCTGATCATGCCGGATCAGGACTCGGCGCATATCGCCTTCCACTTTGGCCGCGTGGTCGGGCGGGCGGTGAGCGTCGAACCGATCCTGATGGGTGTTGGTCGGCCAGCGCATGTGTTGACGCCGTCGGCAAGCGTGCGCCGTGTAGTCAACATGACCGCGATTGCCGTCGTCGAGGCCCAGCAGTTTGCCAAGCATCAGCCCTCAGCTGAAAGCGACGATTAAATCCACTGGTCCTTCGGAGTTCGAGCCGTGAGTGATTCTGACTACAGTCCCCCGAAAGTCTGGCAATGGGATAGCGAAAGCGGCGGGAAATTCGCCAACATCAACCGTCCGATCGCGGGGCCCACGCATGATCAGGAACTGCCGGTCGGCAAGCACCCCCATCAGCTGTATTCGCTGGCTACGCCCAACGGCGTCAAGGTCACCGTCCTGTTCGAGGAATTGCTGGCGTGTGGTTTCGACGGGGCCGAGTACGACGCCTGGCTGATCCGGATTGGGAAGGGAGATCAATTCGGATCGGGCTTTGTCGGGGTCAACCCGAATTCAAAGATCCCCGCGATGGTCGACCACAGCGTTGAGCCAGCGCTTCGTGTATTCGAGTCGGGTTCGATCCTGCTCTATCTGGCCGAGAAATTCGATGCTTTCCTGCCCGGAGACCGGACGCAGCGGACCGAGTGTCTCAACTGGCTGTTCTGGCAGATGGGATCAGCGCCGTACCTTGGCGGTGGGTTTGGCCACTTCTACGCTTATGCACCGGTCAAGATCAAGTACTGCATTGACCGCTTTGCCATGGAAACCAAGCGCCAGCTGGATGTGCTTGATCGGCAACTGGCCGGGTGCGAGTTTATCGCAGGCGCCGATTACAGCATCGCTGACATTGCGATCTGGTCCTGGTACGGACAACTGGCTCTCGGACGCCTTTATGAAGCAGGAGACTTTCTTCAGGTGGAGTCGTACGAGCATGTCCTGCGGTGGGCGCGTTCCATTGATGCTCGCCCTGCCGTCCAGCGCGGCGTGATGGTCAACAAGCCATTCGGGCCGCCTGAAACCCAGTTATTGGAGCGCCACGATGCAAGTGATTTTGAACACCGTACGCAGGACAAGCTGGAGAGCGGTGAAGCCTGACGATTTGCCTTAGGCTGCTCCTTAAAGATTTTTGACCGACCTAGTCGCGCGCCTCGAGCGCGGCGACCGCCGGCAGTTCCCGACCCTCCACGTACTCCAGAAACGCACCGCCAGCGGTCGAGATGTAGTCGATCCGCTCAGCGATGCCGAACTTCTCGATGGCCGCAATCGTATCGCCGCCTCCGGCCAGTGAGAAACCCTCGCAAGCCGCGACGGCGTGCGCCACGGCACTGGTTCCGGAGCGGAAGTTCTCGAATTCGAACACCCCGACCGGTCCATTCCAGATGACGGTCCCGGCCTGGCGAATGATGGCGGCTAGTCTTCCCGCGGTCTCCGGGCCAATGTCCAGAATCATCTCGTCGCTATGCACCCGGCTGACATCGCGCAGCGATGGATGCGCTTCCTGATGAAAGCGCTCAGCGGTCAGAACGTCGGTGGGCAGTGGAATCGAGGCGCCCCGTTCTTCGGCACGGGCAAGCAGTTGCTTGGCGACGTCGACCAGGTCCGGCTCGTGCAGCGACTGACCGATGCGGTGGCCGGCGGCAGCCAGGAAGGTGTTGGCAATGCCACCGCCTACGATCAATTGATCGACTTTATTGATCAGAGCCTCGAGTACTTTGAGTTTGGTCGAGACCTTGGAGCCACCAACGATGGCGACCATCGGCCGGGCCGGGTCTGCGAGTGCCTTTTCCAGGGCCTTGAGTTCGGCAGCCAGCAGCGGGCCGGCACAGGCTGCCTTGGCCTTCCGGATTACGCCTTCGGTTGAAGCCTGCGCCCGATGCGCGGTGGCGAATGCGTCCATGACAAAGACGTCGCAAAGGGCTGCCATCTTGGAAGCCAGCGCTTCGTCGTTGGCTTTCTCGCCGTCGAGAAAGCGCACGTTTTCCAGCAGTACCAACTCGCCGGGCCGGACCTCGACGCCATTGAGCCAGTCGCTGACGAGTCGGACTGGCTGGCCCAGTAGTTCTCCCAGCACATCGGCAACGGGCTTGAGTGAGTACTGCGCTTCCGGCTGGCCTTCGGTCGGGCGACCAAGGTGAGACATGACCATGACTGCGGCACCGCTGTCCAGCGCTTGTCTGTAGGTGGGCAGGCTGGCCAGAATCCGGGCCCGCGAGGTGACCTCGCCATTGTGCACCGGCACGTTGAGGTCCGAGCGGATCAGCACCCGCTGGCCGGCCAGATTGAGTTGATCAAGCGTCTTCATGGCGCGCCCTGTTTCGATTTATGAAAGTCCGGCCAGAACCCGAGTGGTATCGAGCATACGGTTCGAGAAGCCCCATTCATTGTCGTACCAGCTCAGAATCTTGACCAGGCGGCCACCGGAGACCTTGGTCAAAGTGGCATCAAAGATCGATGAGCGGGGATCGTGGTTGAAATCGATCGACACCAGCGGCGCTTCGTTGTAGCCCAGGATACCGTTCAGTGCTCCTTCACTGGCAGTTTTCACAGTTGCGTTGACTTCGTCGACCGTGGTGTCGCGGCTGGCGATAAAGCTCAGATCGACGACCGATACGTTGATGGTCGGTACGCGCATGGCGAATCCGTCTAGTTTGCCGTCCATCTCCGGCAAAACCAATCCTACGGCAGCAGCGGCACCGGTCTTGGTCGGGATCTGGCTCATGGTGGCTGAGCGGGCGCGACGCAGGTCCTTATGGAAGACGTCGGTCAGCACCTGATCATTGGTGTAGGCGTGAATCGTTGTCATCAGACCCGATTCAATGCCGATGGCGTCATTGAGTGGCTTGACCACGGGTGCGAGGCAGTTGGTTGTGCACGATGCATTGGAGACGATGTCATCACCGGGCTTGAGAATCCCGTGATTGACGCCGTAAACAACGGTCGGGAGATCTTTTCCAGCCGGAGCCGAGATCAAAACTTTGCGCGCGCCTGCCGTGAGGTGCGCCGACGCTTTTTCCCTGCTGGCGAAAAAACCGGTGGACTCCATGACCACATCAATGTCCATGTCCCCCCATGGGAGCTTTGAAGGGTCGCGTTCGGACAAGACCTTGATTCGGTCGCCGTTGACGACAATGTCATTGCCCTCAATCTGGACATCCGCGTTGAACTTGCCGTGAGCGGTATCGAAACGCGTTAAGTGCGCATTGGTTTCCGTATCGCCCAGATCGTTCAGCGCGACGATCTTGATGTCGTCGCTCTGTCCCGATTCATAAAGCGCTCTGAGAACGTTCCGGCCGATACGACCATAGCCGTTGATGGCAACCTTGATGGGCATGAGTAATCTCCGAAGAAGCCTGATGAATGAAAAATCTTATGAATTGTACTGAAGATAGACGTTGGCTGACGGCCGAGCATCGGCCCTGACCGTTAGAAATGTGGCGTTTGGTTGATTTTGGCGTTAAATTGGCTGGATAACCATTTGCTCATACAAGCCCTTCGCCGCCATGAACAAGACCCAGAGCGTTCTGATCGGACTGATCATCTCGTTGTTGATGACGGCCTGCGATCAGAATTCGGGAAATCAGACCCAGCATCGTTCATTGGCAGACGCCGCAGCGCAGCTGCGCTCCAATGCCATGGTCGACACCGCCTGGCGCGGCCATTTGAGCTGGAACGGCAATGCCCGGATTCTCAAGAGTTCCGACTGCTATCTGCTGGATCGTGACTACACCATGGTGGGCATCGGCGACGGCGTTACCCTGCGCCTGGTCTATCGGGCCGAGCAGTCCGGCGTGGCCAATTCCATCCGATGGGGGTCTCCGGTTCTGGTCGAATTGCAGTTTGACGAAGACGGCGCTGAAGACCCGTACTACAGGGCAGCGGCCCCGGTATCCGAAGCAACTGATGTCACCATCCAAGACAAGCTGATTTTTGGCAGTGCGCTGCTTGAGGCGACGAATGAAGCAGCGCGTCGGGATTACCCGGGCGGCGTTGAAGCAGAGTTTGAATTTCGCTGCACATGATGTTCGGCTGACACGACTGATCTGCCGTGCGTATCTTGCTGGTTGAGGACCACCCACCGCTCGCTGAAGCCGTGATGGATGCGCTGCATCGCGCAGGCTTCGTGGTCGATCACGCGCGTTCTTTGGCCGATGCCACCACCATGACCGCAACGGCTGACTATGCCCTGGTGCTGCTTGATCTGGGCTTGCCTGATGGTGACGGTTTGCGTCTGCTCCCCAAACTAAGACGGAAAAATAAAGTGCCCGTCATCGTCCTGACCGCCCGCGACCAGATTGCCGATCGGCTGGCGGGTCTGGATGGCGGCGCCGATGACTATGTGGTTAAACCGGTCGAGATGTCGGAACTGGTTGCGCGCTGCCGCGCGGTATTGCGGCGACCGGGGGAGCGGTCCGAGTCGGTGATCGAGATTGGATCGCTGAGACTGGACACGGTTTCGCGCGGCGTCACGGCAAATGGTGAACAAGTCCGACTGAGCCGACGCGAACTGGCGGTCCTGGAGCTGTTGATGCGCTCGGCTGGACGGGTGGTCAGTCGCCGGCTGCTGGAAGAGTCTGTGTACGGCTTTGAGGATGAAGTGAGCCCGAATGCGCTGGAGGCCGCCGTGTCGAGATTGCGAAAAGCCCTGGATGCTGTCGATGGCCGCGCGGCCATAGTGACGGTCCGGGGTGTTGGCTGGATGCTGGCGCGCAAGGATGAGGCATGATCAAGTCGCAGCCCACGCTGACTCATATTCTGACCCGGCGACTGGTGTGGCTGGCCTTCGGAGCCGTGATTGTCAATGTGCTCGCCGTTGGCATCTACTACGGCACCGATGAGCGAGCGCTCGAGTCCGAAGTGATCGAGCTGCAGATGGAGCGTCTGTCCGAAAGCCTTGAAGGTTCACCGCCCCGGGTCAGCAACAGTGGCCGGGCCTTGTTTGTCGCGTATCCGGACGCTTACGGCTTTGCCCTCCTGGACCGCGAAGGTCAGATCGTCGACATTCAAAATCAGGATCTGATACCGCGCCAGGTCAGCATGACAGACGTCTTCGTTAAAGATTGGGTGACCAGTCTGGAGACTGAGCAAGGCCGGGTACTGGCGGCCGCACATCGGGTCGAAACGCGTCCGGATCAGCTCCGAATCGTCTTTGTCATGGCCGATGACCCGGCCAGACTGATGTGGCGTGCGCTGATCGCAGAGTTCGTGTCGCATATCTGGTTACCGGTCCTTCCGATCGTTCTGATCCTGATCGGCGCTAATGCGCTCATGATCCGGCAGGGTCTGCAGCCCCTGGCCACAGCGGCTGACTGGGCGCGGAGCATTCGACCGGGCCGTCCTTCGCCAGACTTGCCGGACGATCCACTTCCCGCGGAGGTTCAGGCATTGGTTGCCGCAACCCAGCGGTCTCTCGAGCGGGTGAACGCGGCGTTGGCCGCAGAACAGCGTCATGCAGCAGAAGCGGCGCACGCATTGCGTACGCCGGTCGCGGTGTTGATGGCCCGTCTCGACGCTCTCCCGCCAGGAGAGATGAAGGATAGGCTCAGAGACGATCTGAATGCCTTGTCGCGCACTATTCGACAAGTGCTCGCCTGTGCCCGGGCTGACGTGCTGGACTGGGATGACGATCACGCGATTGATCTGTTGCCGGTGGCTGAACGCGTTGTTGCGACAACGGCGCCGCTGGCCTATGAGCGGGGGTTAGAGATTTGCTTCAGTGGACCACCTACTCCGGTATTGGCCTTGGCCGATGAGGATGCGGTCGAGGTTGCTCTGTTGAATCTGGTCGAGAACGCGATTTTCCATGGCGGTCAAGGGCCGGTGGAAGTCTCGGTCGGGCCAGGCCCTGAAATTCGAATCCGGGACCATGGTCCGGGGCTTCCGGCGGGCGGAAAGCGCCGAATCTTCGAACCCTTCTGGCGGGCCGAACACGCACCGCCGGGTGGCACCGGTCTGGGTCTTGCGATCGTTGAGCGACTGCAGAACGCCCAGAGTGGCGCTATTGATGTTCGTGCACCCGATGACGGGGGCGCAGAGTTCATTCTGCGCTACCGCCCTGCCCCGGCGCCCTGACGAAGGTTTCTTCGTCAGAAGCCTGCTCTATTGTTATGGCAAGACTTCGCGGACGGCATTCACCACTGATTCGCGGGTCAGGCCAAATTCCTCGAACAACTGATCGGCCGGCGCGGACGCGCCAAATTGATCAATACCAATCACCCTGCCCTGGTCGCCGACCAGGGGGCGCCAGTAGCGCGTTACGCCCGCTTCTACCGCTACTCGGGCGCTGATGGAGGGTGGCAAGACTTCATCGCGATACGCTCGTTCCTGAGATTCAAACAGATCCGGGTTGGGCATGGAGACGACCCGAATTCCAACGCCTTCGGACTCCAGCACCGCGGCCGCGGCCATTGCGAGCGCAACTTCAGAGCCCGTGGCCATGATCACTGCGTCTGGCTTGCCCGTTCCTGCCTCTTTCAGAACGTAAGCCCCGCGCGCGATGTTGGCGATTTGGCTTTCGCTGCGGGGTTGGTGCGGCAGGCCCTGACGAGTCAGCACCAGCGCGGTTGGACCGCCGCGCCTGACCACTGCAGCACCCCAGGCGGCGAGGGTTTCAACCTTGTCACAGGGACGCCAGACCGCCAGGTTCGGAATCAGGCGCAGCGAGGCCAGATGTTCAACAGGTTGATGGGTCGGCCCATCTTCACCCAAGCCAATCGAATCGTGGGTGTAAACATGAATGGCACCGGTGGGAATCAGTGCCGACATGCGCACCGCATTGCGCGCATAGTCAGAGAACACCAGAAAGGTGCCGGTATAGGGGATAAAGCCGCCGTGCAGGGCCAGCCCGTTTGCAATCGCGGTCATGCCGAATTCACGAACGCCATAGAACACATAGTTGCCGTTGGCCGGGTCTTCGATCACATCCACGCTGCCTGACCAGTTCGTGTTGTTCGAGCCGGTCAGGTCGGCCGAGCCGCCGAGCATTTCCGGCAGCTTGCTGCAAAGGACTTCGAGCGCCATGGCCGAGGCTTTCCGGGTCGCGACCTTGCTCTCATCGGACTGCATGGTAGCCAGCGCTTGGGTCAGAACCTGGTCGAAATCGACGGGCAGATCGCCGTTCATCCGCCGCTCGAACTCGGCGGACCGGTCCGGGTTGGATTCGCGGTAGGCACTCCAGGTCTTTTCCCAAGCCTGTTCGGCCTCCTTGCCTTTCGCCCGAGCATCCCAGCCGGAACGAATGTCGTCAGGGATCTCGAACGGTGCATGTGGCCAGTCCAGCGCCTGCCGGGTCGCCGCAATTTCCTCATCCCCCAGCGGCGCGCCGTGGGTGGCGGCGGTGCCGGCCTTGCCCGGCGAGCCAAATCCGATGGTGGTCTTGCAGCAGATTAGCGTGGGCTGGCCAAGGCTGGCTTTGGCCGACTGGATGGCGTCGTCGACGGCCGTGGCGTCGTGGCCATCGACCGCTTCAATCACCTGCCAGCCATACGCCCGGAAACGAGCCGGGGTGTCGTCGGTAAACCAGCCGTCAACCTCACCGTCGATCGAGATGCCATTGTCGTCGTAAAAAACAATCAGTTTGCCCAGACCGAGCGTGCCGGCCAGCGAGCAAGCCTCGTGCGAGATGCCTTCCATCAAGCAGCCGTCGCCGGCGAACACCCAGGTGAAGTGGTCAACGAGCTGGTGTTCATCGGTGTTGAATCGGGCGGCGAGCAGCTTCTCGGCCAGGGCAAACCCCACCGCATTGGCCAGTCCCTGACCCAGCGGTCCGGTCGTGGTTTCCACGCCCGGAGCCTCGCCGAATTCAGGGTGACCCGGAGTGGGTGAATGCAGTTGAC
This sequence comes from Wenzhouxiangella sp., assembly GCA_036351735.1. Taxonomy (GTDB): domain Bacteria; phylum Pseudomonadota; class Gammaproteobacteria; order Xanthomonadales; family Wenzhouxiangellaceae; genus Wenzhouxiangella. Next base: position 12,660 of record JAZBPR010000196.1, read on the forward strand.
GAAAATTCTTCAGGTCTTCAAGGCTGATGGCATAGCCGCTGAGGTGCAGAACCGAGTACAGCAGCATGGACCCATGGCCGTTGGAAACGATGAACCGGTCGCGATCCCACCAGTGCGGATTGGCCGGGTTATGTCTGAGGTGATTGTTGAACAGCACTTCTGCAATATCCGCCATCCCCATCGGCATGCCCGGGTGACCGGAATTGGCGCGTTGAACCGCGTCCATGGACAAGAAACGAATGGCATTGGCGAGTTGACGTCGGTTGGACATGGCAGGCTGTTCTTTGGCTGACTTGAAGAGGCTCGCCATTGTGCCGCCGCCGAGACCTTGAGGCAAGGAAACTGTCTCAATGCAGCGATTGGGACGGTTCGGTCTTAAACCAGCCCGCGTTCGGCCAAGGACGTGACCTCTGTATCCCCGACAATGAAGTGATCAAGCAAGCGAATGTCGACCAGGCTCAAGGCATCGCGCAGGCGCCGGGTAATGGCCAGATCGGCCTGACTGGGCTCGGCCACGCCGGAGGGGTGATTGTGGGCGACGATCAGCGCTGCCGCACGCTGCTGCAGGGCTTTCTCGACCACCACGCGTGGATGGACATGGGCAGAATCGATGGTGCCGGTAAACAGTTCTTCGAAGCTGATGACGCGGTGCCGGGTATCCAGCATCAGCGCGCAGAACACCTCGTGCGGCCGGTCACGCAGCGCGGCCTTCAGGTAATCGCGGGTCGCCTGCGGACTGGTCAACGGGTGGCCGCGGTCGAGAGTTTCCTTCAATTGGCGTCGGGCAAGTTCCAGTGCTGCCTGAAGCTGGGCGTACTTAGCCGGGCCGAGGCCGGGCGCATCACACAGCTGTTCCTGGGTCGCGTCGAGCAACCCGCGCAAGCCACCGAATCGGGCCAGTAACAAGCGCGCAACATCCAGGGCGGATCGACCTCGGGTGCCGGTTCGAAGCAGGATCGCCAGCAATTCAGCATCACTCAAGGCGGCCGCCCCTCTGGTCAGCAATCTCTCGCGCGGTCGCTCGGTGTGCGGCCAGTCGGCAATTTTCATCGATGCGGATGCCTTGGGTGAGTTCGCGAAGCATCATCGCGCTTGGCGCAGTCAGCCGCATCCATTATTCTGAGCGCCGATGTGTAGGAAATTTCTGATGCGCTGGCCAAGCGGCCGGTGATCCGGGGGAGGGCTACTTGAAATCGTTGAAAGTTCGAGTTCTGGATTCGCGCTTGGGCACAGAGTGGCCTATGCCGGAATATGCAACTGAAGGGTCAGCAGGGATTGATCTGCGGGCCTGTCTGGATCAGTCGATGGAGTTGGCGCCCGGCGATGCCGCTCTGGTTCCGTCAGGCCTGGCGATCCACCTCGCCGATCCGGCGCTTGCCGCCATGCTGCTGCCGCGTTCAGGGCTTGGTCACAAGCAGGGGCTGGTGCTTGGAAATCTGGTAGGGTTGATCGATAGCGATTATCAAGGTGAAGTCAAAATCTCGTGCTGGAATCGGGGGTCGTCCGTTATTCAAATCGATCCAGGGCAGCGAATCGCCCAGATGGTCATCGTGCCGGTTGTGCAGGTCAGCCTGGATGTGGTTGACCAGTTCGACCCGACCGAGCGCGGAGACGGGGGTATTGGGCATACCGGCAGCCATTGAAGCGTAGACCATGAAGCTCAGTGCCCTCAACGCCGTCAAGTCCGGCTCCAACCTCACAGCGTTGTTGCTTATTGGCGTAGGGCTTTTCAGTCTCCTGGCCGCTGCGGTGGCCTGGTACGGGGCCAGTAGCGGCAGTCGCGCTGTGTCCGCGGCAGAATCCGAGGCTCAAGACTACGTCCGGCAAGCTCGCGATCGCCTGGCGGCGGTTCAGCAGCGATTGGCCAGCCCGATCGTGCAGAGTGCCGCCGTTGACCTGCTTGAGGAGTCCGACGATCCTGCCAGAGCCCTGGCAGATTTGCTGATTTCTGATGGGCTGACCGGAATCACGCGTATCAGGATCGCTCCGCCCGCGCTCGAAGACTGGTCAGTCGATCAGGGCGAGGACTACGTCGCTCTGGACATGTTGCTTGAAGCGCGCAGAAGTGGTGCCGCTCCGGCCGAGCTTCGCGCCGCCGGAGCTGGTGGAACTTTTCTTTTGTTTGCCCAACGTCTCCAGAACAACGATCAGACCGAGGCTCTGGTGCTGGTCGAAATGACCGCCGATTCCTTGACTTCTGGCTGGCGTGAACCCGACTTCGCCAATTACATGTCTTTGGGGCAAGACCGGGGGGGCGGCTGGCTGCAGGTCTGGTCTCAGGGTCAGCCGCCCGGTTCGTCGCCCGAACGATTGCCGATCGGAGACAGCCGCCTTGAGCTGCGCTGGTTTCAGTCCCGACCCCTACCGCTCTTTAGTGCGGCACAGGTCGGGGGTCTAGCGGGTGTCGGGCTGCTGATGCTGGTTGGGGGTGTCTTGTTGCGCAAACGCGCACTGGCTCAGCAGGAACCTGTATCTGCCGGCCCGAGCCGCGAGGGAGAGGGTCCTCAGACCTTACGGAAAACATCTGCAGCAGCTGGGGTCACCAGTGAGAGGATTGAGCCGAGGATTGAACTGGAGGGATCATCGAGCGCTGAGCCGCTCCCGCGGGATGATGTTGTAACGCAGCCGGAACCGGCGACACCAACGCCTGACATCAAACCAGAAGCGCCCCACGAATCGTTGTCTCTGGCAGACAGCGACTCCGGTCTCAGCCTCGA
>JAZBPR010000197.1:0-9209 GCA_036351735.1 Wenzhouxiangella sp.
CAGCGGATATTGCCCCGTTATGAATGCAGCGCGCCCGGCGGTGCACGATGCCTGTGCATAGGCGTCCATGAACAGCATTCCCTCGTTGGCGATGCGGTCGATGTTCGGGGTTTCCCCACCCATCATTCCGCGGTGGTAGGCCGAGATATTCCACATTCCAACGTCGTCACCCCAGATAATCAGGATGTTGGGTTTCTCGTTATCCTGGGCCTGAACAGCAGTAACGCAAAAGACAGTAGCGAACAACGCTAGCTTGCAAATACTTCTAATCATCAAAATCTCCATGGGTGATGGTTCGAGAAATAAACAAGAGTTCGGGGCCGCAGTGCCCGACTTCCGTAGGAATCCGAAACGGTCGGTGACGGCGCTCGGAGCGAGTAACTGCGCCTCATGGGACTAGCGGCAGGCCGACTTGACGTCGATGATGCCCAGAGCAGCCAATCGACGCTTTGGGAGCATCGTAGTTCAGTTGCAACAGCACGCGGATCATGACGGCGATCGAACCGGACTGTTGTCTGGCCAGCTCTTCGGCATTATCCTGATCCACAAGCGTTGCAGAAAGCGAAACCCGACCTGTCGACAGAACCGATGGAAAACAAGCCATCTACCATTACTCCTGATCAAATCGCGCGTTGAGCGGTTGGATTTCGCTTTGTGCAGCGTCAGGAGACCAGATGGTCCGGTTTCTCGCCGCTTCAGAAAAATTTTGGCGATGCTAGCATCGTCGTTTAATCCAAAAAGCCTGATCCAGACATTTGAGTTATGACTTCTCCGATTCGCCTCACCGATAGTCAGGCCAGGGCATTTCTCGCCACCAGCCCCTGGATCAGGGGCTTTCCGGAGGACTTGCGCGAGGTCTTTCTAGCACGGTGCCGACTGCTACCACCCTTTGATCGCGGCCAGAGAATCTACAATGTAGGAGACCAGCCCGACGGCATTTACGGCGTCGTCAGTGGCGCTATCGGCTTTGAGATCGGAGGAGATGAAGAAGGCCCGCAAATGGTCCAGCAGGTCTGGCCCGGGGACTGGTTTGGAGAACTTGCGCATGTCCTCGATTGCCCCCGCTTAGCCGCCCTGGAGGCTTCAAGACCCAGTCAGTGCATGCGCATATCAGCCACCGACCTGACCCAACTACTCGAGCAGTACCCTTTGCTTTGGAAACAACTGGCGAGACAGCTGGCGCAAGTCTCATTGGTCGCCATGACCGGTGTGCATGATCTGATGGAACGATCTCCTCGTAGAAGGCTGGTGGCCACATTACTCAGAGTGGCAGGCATTCGCAACGGTGAGGACATTGAGCGCATAGACCTTGCAATCGACTTGACCCATGGCGGGCTTGCCTCACTGTCGAACCTTTCACGCTCGTTGGTTGGCGAAACGCTGCTTGAAATGGAACAGGCTGGCTTCGTGCAGTGCAGTTACGGGAAAATCATGCTGCTCGACCCGGCGGGTCTCAGGGACTGGCTCAAATCTTCTGCAGGCAAACCACCCCGCGCTCAGCGATTCGACTCCAGGCGAAAGAACGAAACCACCTCGTGAAGGTGCTCCGCCTGACCATTCAGTTCCTCTGAAGAAGACGCCAGTTGTTCAGATGCCGAGGCGCTCTGCTGGGTGATCGAATTGAGTTGTTCCATCGCCACACCAATCTGTCTGGCACCCGAATCCTGCTCACCCGATGCTGCGCTGATTTCACGAACCAATTCAGAGGTCTTTTCAATCAGAGGCTGCAGTTCATCGAGTAACTTTCCAGCTCGTCCGGCCACCTCGAGGCTGCCATGGGCCACTTCGCCGATCTCCTTTGAAGCCAACTGACTACGTTCAGCCAGTTTCCGAACCTCGGCAGCAACCACAGCAAAACCTTTGCCATGTTGCCCGGCCCGTGCTGCTTCAATCGCAGCATTGAGTGCAAGAAGATTGGTCTGATAAGCGATTTCATCGATGATCTGGATACGCTCAGCGATCGAATTCATGGCCGAGACTGTTTCACGCACCGCCTTGCCGCCTTCAACCGCTTTCTGGGCAGCCTGTGCTGAAAGCTCATCCGTGGTTGCGGCACTCTCGCTGTTGTGCTGAATCGAGGCGGTCATCTGCTCGATCGACGCGGTGGTTTGCTCCACGCTGGCCGCCTGCTCACTCGCACCCTGGCTCAAGCTTTGCGCGGTCGACGAAGTCTGCTGGCTGGCCGAGGTGATTTCATCGCTGCCCGAGATCACGGAGCCGAGGACATTCCTCAATTGCTTAACCATGGTATCAATCGCCTTGGCCAGAGTCCCGATCTCGTCGGCACGTCGAGTCAGCCCTTCGTCGATATCAGCCGACAGATCCCCATCTGAAATCTGGCTGGCCGAATGAATGCTGGCCAGCAGGGGCTGAACGACCTTGCGCTTTACAAACCAGCCAGATGCCATCAACACGAGCAGAAAGACCACAATGCCGGAAGCCGATTCGGTGAAGACGGCAGAACGCACCTCGTCACTCACAAAACCTTCAATGTTCGTCATTTCCACTCCGACGAACAAAATACCGATGACCTCCCCTCTCGCTGATTCCAGAGGCGAGTAGCCGGTGACGTAGGATTTACCGAGAATCGACGCCTGTCCGTAATAGTCCTGCCCATTCCGGATAGGCTGATAGGCGGCACTGTCGGTCCCAAGCATGGTGCCGATAACCCGATCACCGGAGGCATTCCGGATGCTCGTCAGTAGGCGACGATAGTCCTGTCCATCGCTGACAAAAATGGTGGCCACGATGGAAAGATCTTGGGAGAGTGTATCCAGCATCTCGAAGCGCCCGGCCAAGTCCTCCCCGTTCTCGTCAACCAGCGTTTGTCCGGACAGGGCGACTTGACCAAAGGCATCCTGGACACGGTTTTCAAGCACGATCTTGTCGCCTTGCAGTTTTGATGTCGCCATTTCGATGGCGGCATTCATCGCAGTGTCTCGAATCGACATCACTGCCAGAACAACGAGCACAACGGTCAGGATGGCAAGTCCGCCCCCGATCAAAAGCTGCAGTTGCAGATTGAGCCCAAGAGACAGGCGGCTCCCGGCAGGTTCGGCTCTAGCGACCATAAATGCATCCCTCCTCAACTGGCTCGAGCTCCCACCGCTACCGCCATGAATCCAGGAAGCCGGCGAACGCCCTAACAAAGACTCTCTACCACTCCGTTCATGCGCGACACTAGCATCTTTACGCAACAATCACAAGTGTCAACAAAAGATCAAAGTTAGGTCAGAGCCTGCAATTTCGGATTCGTCACAATAGCGTTTCGCAACCAATGATCACGGATCTGATGAAACCGTCGAACAAGCCCGATCTGACTGACCGCTGGCGATTCTGGATCGACCGCGGCGGCACCTTTACTGACGTGGTCGGGCGCGCACCAGATGGACGAATTCAGACCGCCAAGCTCTTGTCCGACAACCCGGAACACTACAATGACGCGGCCATTGAAGGCATACGTAGACTGCTTGGTCTAGGTCCCGATGAAGCGCTGGACAATCGTCTGATTGAACATGTACGCATGGGAACGACGGTGGCCACCAACGCTCTGCTGGAGAGGCGAGGCGAACCCACTGCCCTCCTCATCACCCGCGGGTTTGCTGACGCCCTGCGCATCGGTCACCAGACCCGACCCGATATCTTTGCCCTGAACATCCAGAGGCCTGAACCGCCCTATCAGACCGTGCTTGAAATCGATGAACGAATCGCTGCCGATGGCAGGATTCTTCGAACGCTGGACGAAACCCTGGTCCGCAAGCAGATGAGGCAACTCAAGTCCGAGGGCGTCGGTGCGCTCGCCGTCGTCCTTCTCCATGGTTATCACTATCCACAACATGAAATCGAGATCGAGCGAATTGCCCGGGAAACCGGTTTCGTCCAGATCAGCCTGTCGCACCGGGTCAGCCCGCTCATCCGGCTGATTGGAAGGGGCGATACGACGGTGGTTGATGCGTATCTATCGCCAGTCCTGCGTCGCTATGCCGACCAGGTCAGCCATCAATTGGTTGAGATCGCGCTTCAGTTCATGAAATCAGACGGCGGCCTAACCGATGCCTCGCACTTCGCCGGAAAGGACGCCATTCTCTCGGGCCCGGCTGGTGGCATCATCGGTGCAGTCAGAACCGCCGAGCAGGCCGGGTTCGACCGCATGATCGGCTTTGACATGGGCGGGACGTCGACCGATGTCTCTCATTACCGCGGCGAACTGGAACGCAGTTTCGAGACCGAGATCGCCGGTGTTCGACTGCGCGCACCCATGCTGGAGATCCATACAGTGGCTGCCGGCGGTGGCTCGTGCCTGCATTTCGACGGTAGCCGATATCGAGTCGGACCAGATTCCGCAGGTGCCAATCCCGGACCGGCCTGCTACCGCAGGGGTGGACCATTGACCGTCACCGATTGCAACGTCATGCTCGGCAAATTGCAGCCCGACTTCTTCCCAGCGGTTTTTGGGCCCGGGGCTGAGGAGCGCCTGGATTCAAAGCGCGTTCGGCAGATGTTCGAAGACCTTGCCGAGGAGATTCGCGTCGCCACCGGCGACCCGCGTGGCCCCGAAAAAGTCGCAGAGGGCTTTTTGCAAATCGCGGTCACAAACATGGCTAACGCGATCCAAAAAATCTCTGTTCAGCGGGGTCACGACGTGACCCGGTACACGCTCAACTGTTTTGGCGGCGCAGGCGGTCAGCATGCCTGTCTGGTCGCAGACGCCCTCGGCATCAAGAATGTGCTCATTCACCCCCTGTCGGGCATTCTTTCAGCGTACGGAATGGGTCTGGCCGACGTCATGACACTGCGCGAATTTTCCATCGGCCGGCCACTAGATGCGGGCCTGATGGAGGAACTGACCAGGCTGGAGTCAATGGCGACCGAGCAGGCCATGGAAGAGCTGACGACACAGGGCTACGATCGCGGCCGAATCCGTTTGCGGTCGCGGGTCCACGTGCGCTACTCCGGCACCGATACGACGCTTCTGGTTGAGCGGGCAGACCTTGATGACATGATCCAGCAATTCACCATCCAGCACCGAGCAAAATTTGGCTTTGCCATGGATGACCGCGACCTGGTCGCGGAGTCGGGAGTCGTTGAGGCAACAGCACCCGGCCAGAGTCTGGAAGAGGCACACAATGATGCTGATACCTGTTGTGATGAGGCTCAGCCCTCAACCCTCATCAGAACCTGGATGAACGGAAGTGAACACACGCAAACCCCTGTCTATTCGCGATCCAAGCTCCATCCCGACCAGGTGCTGAACGGTCCGGCGATTGTGACCGAAGACCACGCCACGATCGTTGTTGAACCCGGCTGGCGGGCGGCATTGGACCGGCAACTGAACCTGATCATGCGCCGAATCGAAAGCGCAGAGCATGATTCCACGATCAGCACGGACGTCGATCCGGTCATGCTGGAGGTTTTCGGCAAACTGTTCATGTCCATCGCCGAGCACATGGGCGTTGTTCTACAGCAAACCGCATGGTCGGCGAACATCAAAGAACGCCTCGATTTTTCCTGCGCGATCTTCGATGGAAAAGGCAGCCTGATTGCCAACGCACCGCACGTTCCGGTGCATCTGGGTTCCATGGGCGAGAGCGTGCGTTCGATCATCAACACATTCAGTCAGACCATGCAAGCGGGTGACGTTTACCTGTTGAACGACCCGTATCGCGGTGGCACTCACTTGCCCGACCTGACCGTGGTCAGCCCCTGTTTCGATCAGCAGGGACAAGTGCTCTTTTTTACTGCGAGCCGTGCCCATCATGCCGACATTGGTGGATTGACGCCCGGCTCCATGCCGCCAGACAGTCGTCATATTGATCAGGAAGGCGTTCTGATCTCACCGCTGCGGGTCGTCCGTGACGGCGTTCTCGATGAAGCCGCACTGAATGAACGACTCAGCTCGGGCCAGCACCCGGCTCGAAATACCGAGCAGAACTTTGCCGACCTACGTGCTCAGATCGCCGCTAATGCCCGCGGTCTGCACGAGCTTCATGACATGGTCGAGCAATTCAGCCTGCCCGTGGTTCAGGCCTACATGGGACATGTTCAGGACAATGCGGCCGAACAGGTCAGTCAAGCAATCGCTGCGCTTGAAGACGGGCACTACGTCAAGGTCATGGACACCGGGGCGCAGGTTGAGGTCAGGGTAACGGTCGATCGCGATCAACGTCGCGCAACCATCGATTTCTCCGGAACCAGTCCGCAACAACCCGATAATTTCAACGCTCCGGCTGCCGTTACGAGAGCCTGCGTACTGTATGTACTTCGCACTCTGGTCGCTGACGATATTCCTCTCAACGACGGCTGCATGGTGCCCGTAGACCTGATCATTCCGGAAGGCAGCATGCTCAATCCGAGCTACCCGGCCGCCGTGGTCGCAGGCAACGTAGAGACCAGCCAGGTCATCACCGACGCCCTGCTGGCCGCCATGGGCAAGTTAGCCAACAGTCAGGGCACGATGAACAACCTGACCTTCGGGAATGACCGCTACCAGCATTACGAAACGCTGTGCGGCGGTGCCGGCGCCGGTGAAGGCTTTGATGGTGCTGATGCGGTCCACACCCACATGACCAACTCGCGCCTCACGGACCCGGAGATTCTAGAGACCCGCTTTCCCGTCCTTCTAGACAGTTTTGGCGTTCGACCCGACTCCGGCGGCCAAGGCCTATGGCGCGGTGGACATGGCGCCGAACGACGTATTCGCTTTCTTGAGCCAATGACCGTGGCGCTTCTGGCTAACTCCCGCACCCAGCGACCCAAGGGGCTTCAGAACGGCGGTGAAGGACAACCCGGCGAGGCATGGATTGAAAAGGTCAACGGCCAGATCATTCGTTTGCAGGGTCGTGATCGCGCCGAGGTTGAGCCGGGCGATGCCTTGACCATCCGAACGCCGGGTGGAGGTGGCTGGGGTCGGCAAAATTCCTAGCCTTATACGAAATTTTCCTACGGCAGGGCGCGGCATATCCCGATTGACCCAAAGATGCACCCGGGCGAGATTCTGGGCGCGGCATCAGTCAAGGCTGAAATGTAAGCCGCCGGTTCGAAAATCACCTCCAGAGCAGATCAAGATGGACGCACGATTATGGAACCTACCAGCCATTTTCACCTTGTGACGTTGAATGAGCTAATGCGCGGTGATCCTTCACTTTAAAAGCAACATTCAATGCCAAACCTCTATAGCGGGGCGAGCCGGGCGCGCCTTTGCTCAGGCTGGCAAAGAATTTGCGCTAGCACTTTTTTTCTTGACCCTTGTACTGATCGCACTAGCAGTAGCAGACCGGCTCGGCGCAGGCTTCCCGTTGGTTCATTTGCATGGCCAAGTGGTCATGGATTTTTGGGAGCATCAAGACGACCGAGTAAGCCGTGCGCAAGCAATTTTGGAACGGACGCTGCCAAACCGAAGCACTTACAACGTCGAGGAAAGCCGGGAAGGCCTTGAACCAGCTTTCAAACAACGCCTCACGATAAATGTTAAGTATCGGAACCTGACCGGGCTTTATGACTGGACTAACTTACCGTGGATTCTCTTCGACGAAGTCGACGGTAACCGAGGTTCAAGCAAATTCACCATAACGAGCGTAACCGTTCCTCTGCAGTTGTTCTCCGTTGTAGCAGCACATCTGCTGATCATTCCCTGGCTGATCATCCGTCTTTGGTCCATGCCAGTTACCGCTGTTCCTGCCAAACCGTTGATTCATCCAGTCATCGAGTCAAAAGAAAACCTCGCAGGCTATGCCGGCATAGGCCTCTTGATTGGCATTGCTATCTCGCTTGTTTTCTTGGCTATGGAGTCTCTCAAGATTCTCGAATTTTCTTCGAAAATGCCCTCACTGGAATCGCTAGGAATCACGTCAAGAAATCTCTGGATAGCCGCGCTGCTTTTGGGTGTAGCCGGAGCTGTTGAGGAGGCGTTTTTTCGTGGCATCCTCCTGCGCCGGTTTGTTCAAAATGGACTACCTACTTTAGGTGTTGTGGCTTGCGGTTTCTGGTTCACGGCAGTTCACGCGCCATACTTTTCTTTGAACAGCGGAAACATCGCCTACATCCTTACCATTGCCGCCGCTGGTTTCGCACTGGGCGCCCTTACCATTCGCATGCAAACCTGGGTGCCAGCAGCCGTTGTTCATGCCAGCTATAACTTTACCGTCACATGGATGGCTGGATGGTCCCTATTGTGACGCTGATGTCGATTGAAGCTCGGCGAAATGGGGCAACATTCAGTCAATGACGACCCGATTTCGACCCTCGTCCTTAGCTCGATAGAGCGCCTTGTCTGCTCGGGCAAGCATATCCTCGACCCCAACGCCAAGCCTCACCGTTGCTCCGATACTGACGGTACAGCTCACAGTTTGCCGTTGATGCTGAACGCTCGCAGCAGCAATATCTGTCCTGAGTTTTTCAAGCACCTGCTCTGCTTCTCCCTTGTCCTGGACCGCTTGTAGAACGGCGAATTCCTCGCCGCCCAACCTTGCAGCCAGTCCGGTCTTGGATAGATTCCTGGTGAACTGCTCGGCAAGCATCATGAGCACCTGATCACCAATATGATGACCATACTGGTCGTTAACCCGCTTGAAGTAGTCGGCATCAACAATCGCCACCAGCAGTTCCTCAGAATTACGCTTAGCCTGATCGAAACTTCTTGCCGCAGCATTCATAAATGCTTCGTCGGTTGAGCAGACCCGTCAAGTAATCGTGGTTCGAGGCATATCGAGCCGCTGACAGGCTCAGCAGCATGTCCATGTTCTGGTCAACCCTACAAAACAACTCCTCGGGCGAGAACGACTTGTAGAGATAGTCTGAGGCACCGCTGCGAAGAAATTGCGCAAGCGACTCTAGCGACGCAATGCGACGGTCATTTTTAATCCATCCATGCGCGGCATGTGGTAATCCGTAATGACCATGCTGATTGAAGGATCACGTTTAACCGCGGCAAGACCTTGCTCACCGTCGCCTGCTTGCACGGTCTGGTAACCGTGCTGTTGGAGCAGCGAAGACATGTGCTCACGAAACGACCTTGAGTCGTCGACGATTAGAATTCGGTTCTGCGCGGCCTGCAGCATGCGACGGATCTGACGGGCAACATAGTCCACGCCGAATGTATCCTTGCTGACGTAATCACTCGCTCCAGCCGCCAGCGCGCGTTCGCGAATCTTCTCATCGGAGCTGCTCGACAGAACGATGGCCGGTACGCCCGCCTTCCGGATCTCGATCAA
>JAZBPR010000198.1:0-2444 GCA_036351735.1 Wenzhouxiangella sp.
ATGATGATGGGCTTGCGCCAGACCTTTTCGGGCGGTGTGACGAGAGATCTGGCGTGGCGCGACGCGCAGCTGGCCGCCATCGAAAAGCTGCTGCACGACAACGAGCCGGCCATTGGCCGGGTGCTGGCCGAAGATCTGGGCAAGCCGCCGCAGGAAGTGCTGCTGGGCGAACTGGCCCTGCTGTACTCGAGTATCAAGTACATCCGCAAGAACCTGAAGCGCTGGGCGAAACCACGCCGGGTCTCCACGCCGGCGGTCGGCCAGCCCGGCCGCAGCTGGGTTCAGCCCGAGCCGCTTGGCGTGGTGCTGGTCATGGGCGCCTGGAATTATCCGTTCCAGTTAATCTTCGGCCCGCTGCTGCCGGTGATCGCCGCAGGCAATTGCGCAGTGCTCAAGCCATCCGAAATCGCGCCCAAGAGCTCGGCACTGATGGCTGAACTCATCCCGTTGTATCTGGATGAGAAGGCGGTGAAAGTCGTCGAGGGAGCCGTTGAAGAAACCACCGAACTCCTCAAGCAGCGCTTCGATCACATCATCTACACCGGTGGCGCTGCGGTCGGGAAGATTGTGATGCGCGCAGCCTCTGAGTTCCTGACTCCGGTGACGCTGGAGTTGGGCGGCAAGAGCCCCTGCGTGATCGACAAGGATGCCAACCTGGCCCAGGCCGCCCGCCGTCTGCTTTGGGGCAAGTGCATCAATGCTGGACAGTCGTGTATCGCGCCTGATTATGTGCTGGTCTCGCCCGAGCAGCGCGATGAACTGGTCAGGGCGATGGAGGATGAGTTGACCAGCATGTATGGCGAGGACCGTCTCAACAGCAAGGACTACGCCAAGATCGTCAATGGCCGGCACTTCCAGCGCGTTCAGCAGCTGCTGGGCGACGGCAAGGTCGTCATTGGCGGGGCTGTGGACGAAACAAAACACCGGATCGAACCCACGGTGCTGGTCGATGTGGACCCCGATGCCCCCGTCATGCGCGAAGAGATCTTCGGGCCTGTCCTGCCGGTATTGACGGTTGAGAACCTCGACGAGGCCATGGCCTTCATCCTCGCTCGTGACAAGCCGCTGGCGGCCTACCTGTTTACCGGCAACCGGCAGTCAGAACAACGATTTGTCGAGCAGATCAGTGCGGGCAACATGTGCATCAATGACGTCATTATGTTCATGGCCGTCCACGAACTGCCTTTCGGCGGGGTGGGTATGAGCGGCATGGGCCAGTACCACGGCCGCACAGGATTTGATCGATTGAGTCACCTCAAGGCGGTTCTGCGCCGCACCCGCGCTCCCGAACCGCCGGTGCGCTTTGCGCCATACAGCGAGATGAAGATGAAGCTGCTGCGCTGGCTCAGCTGAGCGAGGCCACCCGCAGTTCGCTTTTAGCGCCCGGAGGCCTCAGGTATACTGATTTCCGGAAGCTAACCGGAGCGCTTGAGTGTTTGATTGGGGACACAAAGGCTCGCGTTTTTGTCAGGTGCTGGCCGGGTTGCTTTTGGCCGGGCTGGTTGCCGGCTGCACGCCGTCAGAACCTCTGAGAGTCGCCAGCCATGTCTGGGTCGGCTACGAGCCCATGTTTCTGGCTCGATCGATGGGCTGGCTGGATCCCGCCCTTGTTGGTTTCCATGAAACCGACTCGGCCACTGAATCGATGGCCGCACTTTCCGACGGCCGGGTAGAGGCTGCGGCACTCACCCTGGACGAGGTTCTGCACTTGCGCGAGGCCGGTCTGGATCTGGCGGTTGTTCTCGTTTTCAATATCTCCGTAGGTGCCGACGTGCTGCTGGCCAGGCCACCGATCGGGTCGCTGGCCGACCTGCGGGGTCGTCGGGTTGGTTTCGAACATGGCGCCGTCGGTGAACTGGTTGTTGTGGAGGCTCTCCGCCAGGCAGGCCTGACCCGGCAGGATATCGTGGCCGTCGATCTTCCGGCCGATCAGTACAAAGAGGCTTATGAAACAGGCATGATCGATGCCATGCCGGCCTACGAGCCTGCAGCCAGCCGGCTTGAGGCCCAAGGCGCGGTCAAACTGTTTGACAGCGGTCAGATGCCGCAATACATCGTTGACGTGTTGGCGGTGCGCCGTGATCGTCTCGACAGTAGTGCCAAGGCTCTGCGCCATCTAGTTGCCCAGCACCTTCGTGCGCTGGAGTACTTTCAGGCCAACCCGCAAGATGCGAGCTTCCGAGTTGCGCCAAGGCTGGGTTTGCGCGCCGATCAGGTCAGCGCGGCTTTCCGCGGCCTCGTGCTGCCGGATGCCCTGGAAAATCGCAGGCTGCTTGGCGGCGCGGTGCCGGTCCTTCAGTCAGATGCTCAGGCATTGGTTGAGTACAAACTGGAGCAGGGCCTGCTTGACGAAGGTATCGACCTGCAGAGTCTGTTCAGCGCGCGTTTCCTGCCGAGCCCCGAGTCCTGAGGTTGGCCTTGCCAGTGATGTTCAGACTCGATCA
>JAZBPR010000199.1:0-4312 GCA_036351735.1 Wenzhouxiangella sp.
CCGCTGCGGAACCGTTCGGGCAAGACCTCGGTTTCCTGATCGGGCTGTCCGGCACCTTCCTTTTCAACCGGCATCAGATCCTGCTTTGAAACTCCCAGCATGAGCGCGGCACTTCCAGCAATGTAAATCGAGGAATACGTCCCGATCACCACACCAACGATCAAGGTATAGGCAAACGCATGAATGATCTCGCCGCCGAAGTAGAACAGGGCGATCAATACCAGCAACGTAGTCAGTGAAGTCATTACCGTACGCCCGAGCATCTGATTGATCGAGAGATTAGCCAGCTCAACCGGGGTGCCTTTGCGCTTGATCCGGAAGTTCTCGCGCAGACGGTCGTAGACCACGATCGTGTCGTTAAGCGAATACCCGATCACGGCGAGAATCGCCGCAACAACGGTCAGGTCAAAGTTGATCTGGAAAAAGGACAGGAAACTGACCACCAGAATCACGTCGTGAACCAGCGCGGCCACCGCGCCCACGGCAAAACGCCATTGAAACCGGAAAGACACATAGAGCAGAATGCCGATGATTGCGTAAAGCAGCGCAAGGCCGCCCTGCTCGGCCAACTCCTGCCCCACTTGGGGCCCGACGAACTCCACACGCCGCAGTTCAATCCCGGGCGTGGTCTCTGACAGAGCCTCAAGCACCAGCGTGGACAAATCGGCACCCGCATCTTCTCCCTGATCCGCCGGCATGCGAACCACGATGTCGGTGGCTGTGCCAAAAGTCTGAACCGTGAAGTCGTCGTAGCCGGCATCAGTCAGCGTGTCCCGCAACTCACCCAGATCGGGCGGTGCCGGATAACTCACCTCAATCAGCGTGCCGCCGGTAAAGTCCAGACCAAAGTTGATGCCCTTCATGAACAGCGAGCCGATGCCGATGATCAGCACGATCGCCGACAGAACCAGCGCCCGGTTGCGCTGCGCCATAAAGTCGATGTGGGTGTCTGTCTTGATGATATCCATGGCTTTTAATCCTTCAGATCGCCAGCGCCTGGATGCGCTTGCGGCGACCGTAAATCAGACTGATGATGCCGCGCGTTCCGACAATGGCCGTGAACATCGAGGTCGCGATTCCCAGGCTTAGGGTCACCGCGAAGCCTTTGATGGGGCCAGTGCCGAACATGAACAGCACGACGGCGGCGATCAATGTGGTGACGTTGGCATCGGCAATCGTCGAGAAGGCTTTTTCATAGCCGGCCCGAATCGAGGCCTGCGGCGTATTGCCGTTGCGCAATTCTTCCTTGATGCGCTCGAAGATCAGAACGTTGGCATCCACCGCCATACCGACGGTGAGCACAATTCCTGCAATACCCGGCAGAGTCAGCGTCGCACCCAACATCGAGAGCAAGGCCACGATCAGCACGAGGTTGGCGGTCAGCGCAATATTGGCGACAAGGCCGAAGACCTTGTAGTAAACCGCCATCAGCACCAGTACCAGAGCAAAGCCGATAATCACCGAGCGGAAACCCTGATCGATATTGTCCTGGCCCAGGCTGGGACCGACTGTGCGCTCTTCGATGATCTGCATGGGTGCCGCCAGAGCGCCTGCCCGGAGCAGCATCGCGAGCTGGGTCGCCTCAGTCGCCGAACCCAGTCCGGTCGTCTGGAAGCGGCGGCCGAACGGCTCGCGCGTTACCGCAGCCGAGATGACTTCCTCCACTCGGCGGGTCGTCTGTATTTCCTCACCATCAACGATCCGGGTATCGGGCCGATGCTCGATAAAGACCACCGCCATCCGGTTGCCGACGTTCTCACTGGTGTGCTCGAGCATGCGTCGGGCACCCACGCCGTCAAGCGTCACCACCACGTTGGGCTGACCACTCTGCTGATCAAAGCCTGCGGCCGCACCAATCAGGTTATCCCCCGAGGCAATGACGGTTCTAGACAGAAGGATAGGGGCGCCATCGCGCTGGAAATACAACTTCGACTGGGGCGGAATCCGTCCGGTCCGGTTGGCTTCGAATGGGTCGTTCTGCTCGTCCACTCCCCGATACTCGATCGTCGCCGTCGAGCCCAAGACCCTTTTGGCCTCCGCAGTATCCTGCACACCCGGCAGCTGAACCACGATGCGGTCGGCGCCCTGCTGCTGAATGATGGGCTCGGAAACGCCGAGTTCGTTAACCCGGTTCCGAAGCGTGGTGATGTTCTGGCGCAATGCCGTTTGCTGCAGTTCAAGCAGTACCGCTTCATCAATCGCCGCGCGCAGATTGAACGTCTCCCCACCGTCTCGCGGTTCAACGATCAATTCCTGCAGCTCGCGCTCGATCAGGGTGATGGCGCGATCCCTGTCTTCAGCCGTGCGCAGTTCGGTAACGATGGAGTTGCGATCCATGCGAACCGAGCGATAGCGGATGTTTCCCTGACGCAGAACGGTCCGTATGTCACTGACAAAGCGCTCCAACTGCTGGGTTCGCGCGGCATCCATATCCACCTGCATCAGGAAGTGAACCCCCCCTTGCAGATCGAGCCCCAGCACCATGGGTTCAGCCTGCAGCGCTCTCAGCCAACCCGGCGTTGAGGGCGCAAGGTTCAAGGCAACCACATAGTCCTCGCTACTCAGGGCCTCGCGCAGGACATCGGCTGCCCTCGCTTGCAGGTCCGGAGAGCCAAGACGGACAAGGAGTCGCTGGGGCTGGAACTCAATCGCTTCGGGTTCAATTTCAGCCGCGTTCAGCAGGCTTTCAACCCGGCCGCTCAAATCCGGCTCAAGTTCAAATCCTCGAATCGACGAAACCTGAACGGCAGGGTCGTCGCCATAAAGGTTGGGCAATGCATAGAGCATGCCGATGCCCAGCGCGATCACGAGCAAGGCGTATTTCCACGCAGGAAAACGGTTCATGAAAAAATCCTGTCTTTACCGACGGTTAACTTGAGCCTTAGCTTGATTCAATGGTTCCCTTAGGCACCACCTGAGCGACCGAGCCCCGCTGCAGTTTGATCTCGACGCTATCGGCCAGACGCACGGTCACAAAGCTGTCGCCGACAGCGGTGATTTTTCCAAGCAAGCCGCCGGCAGAAACAACCTCATCGCCGACCGACAGGCCTGAAATCAGTTCACGATGCTCCTTGTTACGCTTCATCTGTGGGCGAATCAGCAAAAACCAGAAGATCACCACGATTAGAATCAATGGGATCAGACTGCCCCACACGCTGGGCTGCTGGGGAGCGCCGGCCGTCTGGGCCATCGCGCTGGCGATCAGAAAATCCATAGGGTTGTCCTCGACTGATCAGTACTTGGAAGATTGGAGAGCCTTCGGCCACAAGACCGAGACGCTAACCTGCCATTATCACATAAGAGGCGATTGCCTGTCAGTCGCCAATACCTGCTGTCCAAGCCTGCTGCAAGCGTTTTGCAACCTGGTCCAATTCTCCGCTCTCAATGCCCTGACGCAGCTGCCGCATGACGGTTTGGTAGTAGTGCAAGTTATGAATGGTCGCCAAACGGTGACCCAGAATCTCATTACATTTCTGCAGATGCTTGAGGTAGGCGCGAGAGTAATTCTGGCAGGTGTAGCAGGCGCAATCCTCGTCGATGGGGCGGGTGTCGGTTCGATAACGAGCGTTGCGGATCTTCAATACGCCTTGTGAGGTGAACAGATGGCCATTGCGGGCGTTTCGGGTGGGCATCACGCAATCGAACATATCGACCCCCCGCAGCACGCCGGCGACCAGATCCTCCGGCCGTCCAACCCCCATCAAATAGCGAGGCTTCGAGGCGGGCAACAGCGGCGTGGTGGCCTCAAGCACGGCATTTCGCTCAGACTCGGACTCGCCAACCGAAAGCCCGCCGATGGCGTAGCCGTCAAATCCGATGTCGATCAACCCGGCTGCAGACTCGGCCCGCAAATCAGGATACATGCCACCCTGGACGATTCCGAACAAGGCAGACGGACTGTCTCCATGGGCCGCCTTGGACCGGTTCGCCCAGCGCAGCGACCGGCGCATCGACTCGGCCGCCTGTGCCTGGGTCGCGGGATACGGCGTGCACTCATCGAAAATCATCACAATGTCAGACCCCAGCGCCCGCTGCACTTCCATCGACTCCTCCGGCCCCAGAAACACGCGCGACCCGTCGACTGGCGAAGCAAACGTCACGCCTTGCTCGTCCATCTTGCGCAGATCGGCAAGACTCCAGACCTGAAATCCGCCGGAATCAGTCAGGATCGGGCCAGACCAGCCCATGAAGTCGTGCAGGTCACCATGCGCTGAAATCACCTCTGTGCCTGGACGCAACATCAGGTGAAAGGTGTTGCCGAGAATAATCTCAGCGCCGAGCGCTCGCAGTTCCTCCGGGGTCATCGCTTTTA